>CAZKOI010000188.1:0-7112 GCA_964554315.1 uncultured Enterobacterales bacterium
GAGATGTACCACGTCGAGGTGGGAGACGGACTCGGCGGCGGCGGTGGAGAGAACTTTCGTGACGCCGAGGAAGTTGCGGCGAGGGCGGTCGAATCCTTGGTCCTGAGTCGCTCTGCGGCGGGCGGCGTTGAAGCAGGCTACGCGGCGGGTGCCGGTGCACGCCAGGGCGCGCTACAATCCGGCGACCACGGCGCAGCCGTTGGAGCACGCCCCGCCGACGCCAGCGCAAGCGGTGAAGACGTCAGTGGCGATCCCACACCAGAATCGGGGTACGAAGCCCTGATAGCTCAGGGCTACTCTCACCGAGAAATCGTAGACAAACTTGCACGACAGGTTTTGCGTACACTGGATGAAGCGGCCGAGTGGAAGAATGGCCGCCAAGGAAACAACAAGGGATACACCTAAGCCGTGGCCACCATCTTCGAGGAGCTCGCCAAGCGCCTGCGCCGAACTGACCTCCTCCTGCTGAGGGCGGTGCGTCGCCAGCGGGCCCGTCCAGCCATGCGCGCCAAAGGCCAGTTCTGGGGATCGGTCATCACCGACGACGAGGTCGACGCGCTCCTGCGCGCCCACGGCGAGATTGACCACCCTGAAGGGGTCGATGGCCTCGAGGAAGCCATCAATGCGAGCGCAGCCCTGCGCGACGATACCAGTGGCCGCTTCGGACGCCTCCGAGCGGCCATGGATCTTGACGGGGACGACGCCGATCTTGTGTTGTTGTCCATCGCACCCGAGATCAGCGCCGGCTACGGCAAAATTTTCGCGTATCTCAACGACAATCTGAATCAAGCCTACCTCACTGTCGACCTCGCTACGCGGGTCCTTCGCGCAGGGCGCACGGAACGCCTTGCGCTTCAGTCTCGCTTGATGAAGAACGCCCCCCTCATCCAAAACCGACTCCTCCTCCTCAATCCCGAGGAAGGCGTGGAGACTCACACCGCTCGACGACTTCATCCATCTGGACGTCTGCTGCAGTGGCTATTGGAGGGCCGAGAGCTTCCTGAGAGCGTTGGCTTCAAGCCCATCGACACCGCCGGCGAGGTCTTCACACCTGCTTTGACCGGGGAGCGCCTCCTTCGGATTGAACCAAGCCTCGAGAAGCCCGTCACCGTGGTCATCACCGGGAGCACCATCGGCTCACGCGAGGGGGTCGCCATCGACATCGCTCAGCGCGCCAAGCGGCCCCTAGTGCGGGTCGATCTCGACCGGTGTCGCCAGTACATCGAGCAACCCTATGAGCTGGTGCGAGAGCTGCGCTTATCGGGTGCGCTCCCCTACCTGATTAACGTCTCGGACCAGCAAGAAGATCCGCTCCTGCGCATTCAAGTACAGCAGCTTGGCGCGGCGCTCGCAAAGCTGCCCTACCCTGTCATCGTCGGCGGCACTGACCGACGCTCCGTCGCCGGCCTACTCGGCGGTGAGCGGCCCAGCCTAACCGTTCAAGTGCAGCGCAGTACGCTCGACGAGCGTATCCACGCCTGGACAGACGCCATGTCTCGGCGAGGCTGGAACACCGCCAACGGCCAAGACGTCGCAGAGCGCTTCTACTCGGTCGGCGGAACCACCATTCACCAGGTCTTGGAGCGAGCGTCAGCCGAGTGCGGTGGATCCGAGCCCGATCTCGATGCCATGTGGGCCGCAGCACGAGAGTGCTCCCGACCCGAGTTCCAGGGCCTAGCGGAGCACATCGTTCCCCGGTACGGCTGGGACGACCTCATCTTGTCCAACAAGATCAAGGACCAGCTGCAGCACTTGGTGAACTACCTCTCAGAGCAAGAGACCGTGTTCCACCGCTGGGGTGCGCGAAGTATTCGAGCGCGCGGCTACGGAATCAAGGCGCTGCTGAGCGGTGGCCCCGGAACAGGAAAGACGATGGCCGCTGAGGTGATCGCTGGGACCCTTGGTCTCGACCTTTTTCGGGTGGATCTCTCCAGCGTCATTAGCCGCTGGGTCGGTGAGACGGAGAAGAACCTCAAGGAGGTTTTTGACGCGGCAGAGGGGGGCACCGCCGTCCTGTTGTTCGACGAGGCCGACTCCCTGTTTGGCAGCCGTGGTGAGGTCAAGCAAGCCCAAGACCGCTTCGCAAACCAAGAGGTTGGCTTCTTGCTCCAGCGGCTGGAGGTGTTCGAGGGCTGCGCAATCCTGACCACGAACCTCCAGGAGAACATCGACGAAGCCTTCCTCCGACGCTTCGGTGCGGTCATTGAGTTTCCGATGCCATCCGTTGAGCAAAGGACTCAGCTGTGGGAGCGCGCCATTCCGAAGGGCGCGCCGCTTGGCGATGACATCAACCTGCCTGCCATCGCCAAACAGTTCGTGATCGCCGGTGGCTCAATCATTAACTCCGCAATCAATGCATGCATCCTCGCCTCCACGCTTAGGGAGCCGGTGAGCATGAAGCACATCGTGACGGCGGTCGCTCAGGAATACGTCAAGATGGGCAAGCAGGTCACAGCCGTCCACTTCGGTGAGTGGTACGAGTTCGTTCGCACACTCTGACCTAGTCCGCGCACGCACCCGTGCCATGGGGTGTCAGCACGTCGTAGGCGAAGGTGTCGTCGTCGGCTTCGCTGTTGAGGTGGCATGTCATACAGGTGTAGGGGGCGCTCGTCACAAGGTGCGGACCGCCGCCCATCGTCGGAAACTGCGAGCGATCTGTGAGGAGCCCATCGGCGCCGTAAACGAGAAATTCCAGCTGGCCATCGGCTCGAGCACCCCGAAGGAGAATCTCCGTCTCTCGAACCTCCTCACCCCAGACCGACTCCGCGACGAACACACCCGCGGCATGGTTCTCCTGAACTCGACGCGTCCCACACTTGGCCGCACTGTCGATCTCGGAGAATGCGTCACCGAAATCACCGTAGAGAGCCTTGAAGCCATCCAGCGTCCTGGGAAACGCCCGACTGCACGTGTAGTAGCGCTGCAACCCTTGCCTGAACGTGGTGAAGTCAATGCCGAGATCATCATCGGTCGCTAGGCTTGCCAACACCACCAGCCCGAGGTCACCCGCGGCCAGCAAGTCCGCCTTACTCAATGACGAACCTAAATCACTGGGCGGTATCTCAAGCGCGTAGGCGATGCCCCCCCGAAACAGAGGCAGCAGGGCACTGATGTCCAGTTCCTCCGGGATGGCACCAAGATCGAGAGCTTCCAGCTCCGTCGTGATGTTCGGGTTGAAGTCGGTGACCGGGGGGTCTCCCCAAGACACACCGGGGATGGCCATGCTGCAGTCCACAACGTCCACCTCAGCACTCCCCGAATCGTCGGCCGACGGTGCGCCTCCCTTCTCCACTTCCTCACCACACGCGACGGCGAAAAGCAGCAGACAGATCATCCTTCGCATCTTGGGCTCGTTCATTGGGGTGTGGGATCCAGCAATTCACCCTCTGCGTTGACCCGCGACACAATGGACGAGAACTTGGGAGGGCGAAGGTGGCTCAAGCCCTCTAGATTTGAAGCGGCGTATCCGGAGTCGGTCCCGAGTTGTGCCCAGTCCAGCACACCGAGCACGGTGTTGAACTGCGACCTACCGGTCGCGGTCAATCTCAACATTGATGAGGTTCCCGCCTCCATCGTTGCCCCGTCGACCACGGCTGCACGGCCGGTCGTCTCGATTTGAACCCGCTCACCCTCCACCGACTGTACTCGGTGCTTGAGCACGACGCCCCCAGCAGTACCTCGACCTGAGGCCAGCTCGAAGGCCATTGGGGACCCCTTCTGTCGCCAGACCTTTCCCTTGTCGTCTCCAGACTTCGGAAGCACCAAGTCCAGCGGAGCAAACGCGCGCCGAACCATCCAGCGCGACTGCTCGATCACAGCCGCGAGGCGACTGTTGGTGGTGTCGATCCCCTTGAGATCGAGCTCTCGAATACCACCACGCCGCCCCATCTCAAGCCTCACCGACTTACCCGAAAGGAGCGCCACACTCTCACCGAGAATCCGCTCGAGTTCTGCCTCCTCGCCCGGCAGAGCCTTGCCCCGAATATCGACAGCGGTGAGGTCACACGAGACGGCCCATTGCTCCGTGCCCGACGGCTCTGGGACACACGAAACCTCCATTCGAAGCATCGCCCTCGTAGAACGTGCAACGGCGTTGTGCTCCGCCACCCAGGATTGGCCTCTGGGGCTTTCTATCACCGTCTCGAGCCGATACGTTGTGGGCTGCGCAGAGCGCCACGTCCAGGTCAGACCCGTCGCGGCATGCGCGCTGAGGAGCGAGAGGAGTAGCGTCAGCATCGGATCTCCTTACGCTAAAAGGTGAAGCCCGCCCCGATGGTCAGACCGAACACGGGCATGATGACCCCCTCGCCCGACGGCTCACCGTCGGCGTCGTTGACGTTTCCATCGAGGTTGTTGTCACCACGCGCCAAATTTCGCTGAATCGAGTTCATGGCTGCCAGCGAGAAACCACCTCGGAAGTCTGCATCAAGCACCGGCCGGAAGCGCTTCGTGAACTCGCCCATCGGCGGCATCACTGACCACCCAAAGTGAAGCGTCGACTGCCACGCATGGGGCAGGTTGGTGTAGCCGTTACGCCACTGAATCCTAGGCCCAAAGCCGATGCCCGCATCACGCCCGAACACACCACCAAGGCCGAGATAGATGTGACGATTCCAGTGCGTGACATGAAAGAGCTCCGCATCCTCACACCCATAGGCTGATTTGATGGGGCCTGGAGGACTGTTTGAAGTCCTCGGGCAGTAGACCGCTGTTGGGTAGTGGTCCGACTGATGCTTTGGCAGGTAATATCGCTCAATCCAATCCTGCCCATCACGCGTGTTGAGCCCAAATTCCCAGCCAAAGCTGACCATCATGCGGTTGTAGTGCGCACGCAGCTCGAGGTTGAACGGCATGAAGGCATTCTTGAACGCGTTGTCGAACCGTCCGGTGACTGCATCCGGACTCAAGGTGCCGGGGATCTCATTCTCATCACTGACGTCCGAGTCGAAGCTTGTCGATGCTCCGTTGAACATCGCGCCTGAGGAGAACACAAACGCGAAGCGAACCGGAAATCCGTCGCCACCCGCGTAAACCAGCCTAAGGTGCCCTGCATCTCGGACATACCGCCAGACATAGGTCTTGTTCGGGTTCCCCTTCTCGGGCACTGCAATGTAGATCTCGGCCTTCGGGTGGAGCTTTTGGTAAATCGCCAGGTAGGCCAAGATGTCGCCATCCACTTCAGCGATGCACTCGTTCTTGTGCAGAAAGAGTTGCTGGATGAAGTCAACTCCCATCTTCTTTCGAGCCGTCTCACGAACAAAGTAGACGTTCTCATCAAACTTGGTGGTCTCCAAGCGCTCGCTCATGCCGTGCCCGGTATCTTGCCGCCTGAGGTAGATGTCCGTTCGGCCCAGGTAGCCATCGAGTTGACCGTTGTCGTCGAGAGTGACTGGCAGCCCGTTGAGCAGAACCTCGTAGATCTGCGGGAAGACAGCCGCATCAAACTGATCTTCGAGCTCAAAGTCGAGCTTGAACGATGGATATGCGCCTTGCTGAAGCTGGTCGAGGTAGTGCTGGACCATCGCCGAAAGCTCTGCCGTGGGAATCTTCGACATCAAAGCGGGCTCTTGGTAGGCCAGCAAGGAAGCGAGGTAGAGATAGTAGTTCAGCGGCACGCCACCCAGGGCGTCGAAGAACGGCGGAGCGTAGTTGTTGCAGTTTTCCGCCGCCCAACCGATCGCGATGTAGAGCATGAAGAGCGGTTCTCGAAGCTCAGGCCGGTCGACAAACCAGATTTGCTCTGCCAGCGTTCGAAGCTTCTCGGCCCTCAAGCGCCACTCTGCCGGACTCAACTGGTCATATCGAATAGCGAGCGTTTGGTTGGCCGTTTGTGTGACTCCCGGAATGTTGACATCGGGAACAATCGCCGGCTGCTGAACCGGGATCACCGTCCGGTCACGGACCTTGCGGCCTGATTGGTAGAGGTCGACCTCCGGAAAGAACATTGCGTCGGGACGAGAAATTGCGGAGCGCACGATGCGAACAACGGCCTCGTTGTCGTACCCGGCGGATGTTCCCTCCCACTTGAGCACCACGACGCGAGAGAGCTTCTCACGACGCTTTTTCTCCTCCTCCGCGGCAGCCTTCTTCTCGTCCTCTGACATCTCCTCCTTGCTCTTCTTCTTACCCTTCTCCTTTTTCTGCTTCTTCATGATTTTCGCAGACGCACCCATCGATGATCGAGAGACGGGTGGCCCCGCGGACCACGCGGGAGCCCCGAGGCTTACCAAGACAATGAGTGCTATTCGTTTCAACATCGCGCCACTTCCATCGACACCTCACCCGTGATGCCGACTGAAACGGTACCACCTTGCCCCTCTATCGGGAAGGCCGATGCGTTATTTACAGACAGCAGTCGAGCCAATCACGCTGCACGAGTAGGAGCGTCCCGCTGTGACGGGGGTGAATTGGGACGGGAGCCCGCCCTTGAAGTAGAACGTGCAGACTCCCCCGGGCACCCCAGAGAAGCTCGCCACTCCGCCGCTGAACGACTTGCGCAGCCGGTATGCTCCCCCACCACAGACCAGCTCTACACCGCTGGCCTGTGTGGAGTCCGGCAGGCGCACGATGATGTTACCTCCCCCGACGGAAGGGCCTTTCGACCGCGTTGCTCCGCCCGATCGAGGCGCGGAACCTGCACCGGCAGCGGGGGCAGGAGCGGATGATCGTGCTCGACTTGCGGTGCGCACGGGTGGCGCAGGCGGCCCACCCGTGTCTTTGGGGGTGCTCCGTGAGCTGGTGGTCGATGACGCCTCCGCGACCGTCGCAGTGCCCTTGCCCGCACCCGCATCCTCGTCGGCATCGCCCTTGTCCATGAAGAGCATGAGGATGAGCGCGAGTCCGATCAGGCCAAACATGCCCGCGACGATGGCGTACACTCGGGCCGATTGAACGGAGCCGTAGGCTTGGTCTGTTCCGCCGGCATCCGTGGTGGCATTAAAGGGTCCGGAATGGGTCGACGCTACCGGTGCCTGCGTGGCACCACCGAGGTTACCCGCCGACACCATGGGCGCGGGGGTTGGTGCAGGCGGCGCGGGCGGAGGCGCCCCCCCAGCCCTGCCCGGCGCCGGGGGTGGTCCGCTCATCCCTGCGGGTCGCACGCTGGGCGGTGC
>CAZKOI010000189.1:0-7108 GCA_964554315.1 uncultured Enterobacterales bacterium
GTACACGACATCGTCCTGGCAGTCATCGAGGCTGCTCAAGCATGAAGTGTAGGCACCCTTACACGTCTGGAAGCACGCGTCGTCATAGAGGTCATCGGTGTACGTCTCCCCAAGTGCATCGAGGTAGGCTGCGCACCAGTCAAAGCCTGCCGAGGCCGCGACGCAGCCGAGGTCAACCGTTCGTACTTCATCGGGTGCCAACGCCTCTACCGTCGCTGCCGTGCCATTCGAGCCCGAGACGCTGAGCTCGATTCCGGACGGCACAAGAACCTCGTAGAACCCCGAGCTGTTCGACTGGGTGCTCATCTGCCCGTTGACCGTCACCTTGATGTCGCCGACCGGGTCCTCGGTAAACTCGCACGTGTTGCCTTGAAGCGTGGCCATTCGGGAGAAGAAGTCGCAGTTGACCCGGTCGGTTCCGCTCAGGAAGAAGCAGTAGTCGGAGCCATCTCGTGTCGCCATGCCGATGTTGTCCCACTTGCCGCCGCTGCCCATGCCCCAGACCTCCATCGTGTCCGGCGCCTTGTCGAGCATGGTGCCCGGGATGGGCATGCACACATCCGCTGCCTCGCGAATGGTGAGCTCTTGGCCGTCCTCATCCTCCGCCTCCACAGCCAGCGCACCAAAGGAGGTCAGCACCCCCGCTCCGTCCGTGCTGGAGTTGGCCTGAAAGTCTCCCCCTGGCATGCTGTTGCCGAAGTTTGCTGCATCCGGAGTAAACGACCCCACATAGATGTCGACAGTGCCACTGGGTGAGCTCCCGTCAGACCCGATGAAGGCATTCGGTGGAAAGCGGAACGACGTCCCCCCGTGGTTAAATTCTCCGCCCGCTTCCGCATCGACGGAGCCCGCAAACTCGCGCGGCAGCATGACCACCTGGATGTAGTCCTCGTCAGCATCGGAAATGGTCTTGGCGTAGACCTGATCGAAGTACCCATCTTTGGTGAGGTCCAGCACCTTGCGACCCTCGGGCCGCGACTTCAGCGCCAGCGTGAACTTGCCATCTGAACCTGTCTCTGCCGTCTCGCCGTCCATGTCGACCGTCACGCCCGACAACGGCGCGCCAGCGTCGTCGGCCACCTCACCAGAGAGCGAGTAGGACTTGCTGCCGCAAGACATAAAAGCCACGGCGGTTCCCGCGAACAATGCACCCCGTACCAGACCTCGTTTCACTCTGCCCTCCTTGAGTCAGCGTTGACCCTCGGACCGATGCTAGCACTCCTGCGGTTCGCGAAACCGACAATTTCATCAGCGTCGAAGATAGGGTGAAATCGGCACCGCCGGAACCCCGACAGGGCGATGCCGAAAGAGCGGACATCGCTGCGCTATGTGCCTGAAAGTACTCCGGCCCATGGCTTGCATCTCCGGCGCCACGGAGGACGAGAATGGCAACAGTTATTCATTCTATGGCGCTGTGTGGAATCGATGGACTCGAGGTGAGCGTTGAGGTCGATCTGCCGAAGCGGCTTCCCGCCACCATCATTGTGGGTCTTCCGGGCAGCGCAATCCGAGAGAGCGCGCACCGCGTTCGATCGGCGATCGTGGCGTCCGGACGGGACTATCCCAAGCGTCGGGTGGTGGTGAATCTGGCTCCCGCCGATCTTCCAAAAGTGGGAACCGCCTTTGACCTCCCGATCGCCGTAGGGATTGTGGTGGCCGACGGGCAGGTCGACGATTCACGGGTGCGCGAAACCGTCTTCGTTGGCGAGCTGTCTCTCGACGGTCACCTCCGACCCGTCTCAGGAGCGCTCGCCCTGGCCCTTGCGGCAGCAAACAAGGGTGCTGCGCGCATCGTGCTCCCAGCGCAAGTGGCCTCGGAGGCGTCTGTGGTCGACGGCATCGAGGTCTTGGCAGCCCAGTCTCTCGAGCAGGTTTTAGCGTGGCTGAGCGGCGCAGGAGAATTGCCTCAGGCCGCCCCCCTGCCGGCACCATCCATCGACCACGCCCTCGACATGGCCGAGGTGCGTGGCCAGCATCGCGCTCGGCGAGCGCTGGAGATCGCAGCGGCTGGGGGCCACAACATCCTCCTGCTCGGGCCTCCAGGATGTGGAAAGACCATGCTGGCCTCCCGCCTACCCTCGGTCTTGCCCGACCTCCACCCCGAGGAGGCGATCCAAATCACCCGCATTCACTCCGTTGCGGGACTGATACCGACGGGACGCGGGCTGGTCGGCCACAGGCCCTTTCGAGCGCCCCACCACTCCATCTCGAATGCAGGCCTCATGGGGAACGCCAAGCTCCAGCCTGGGGAAGTGTCATTGGCCCACAACGGCGTGCTCTTCCTGGACGAACTCCCCGAGTTTGGCCGTAGCGCCATCGAGCTACTGCGGGGACCGCTGGAGAACCGGGAGGTCCGCCTCACTCGAGCCATGGGAACAGCCCGCTATCCGGCCAGCTTCTCGCTCGTCGCCGCGGCCAACCCCTGCCCGTGCGGCTTCTGGGGTCACCCGTCCAAGCCCTGCATATGCAGCCCGTCCCAGGTGGATCGATACCGACAGCGCCTGAGCGGACCGCTGATGGATCGCATCGACCTCCAGGTGTGGACACACCCAGTGACACCGGAAGCCCTCGCGAACGCCGCACCCGGTGAGCCCTCCTGCGAAATTCGCCGTCGAGTGAACCGTGCACGAGAGGTTCAGCGCTCCAGGTACGGTCATTCAGGCCCACAGCACAACGCGGAACTGACCGGTGACCTCATACGTTCCGCATGCCAGCCAACAGGGGATGCACTCACGGCACTGTCACGCGTCATGGCGGCCCATGCGCTCTCTGGCCGAGCCTGGGCACGAATGATGAAGGTCGCACGGACCATTGCCGACCTTCAGGGTGTGGAAAAGGTGGATCGTTCACACATCATTGAGGCCTCGAGCTACCGCCTCGACATGGCCGCCGCGTGATCCCGTTCATCGCTACAGTCTGCGCACATGTCGCCTTCACCATTGACCGGGTGGACAGCCGATGGGCTCGAGTGGAGTGGTTCGGAACGACGGACCTCTCGGATGTCGAAACGACTCTGTTTCCCTCAGCGCCCCGCGAAGGTGAGCAGTGGATTGTTCACCTTCTGCCCTCGGATGAGGGCGTCCGCTTCGACGAAAACGGGCGGGCCCTGAAGTTGCCGAGCGGCACCCTGTTTATTCCGGAGGGCGTTGCCTCTCCTTCCTTCACAACCTTGGACATTCGGATGACCCGACTGGCCGAACACACTGCTCAAGGAGGAGCATCAAAATGAACACATCCAGCACCCGGGCAACGGTTGACAATGCCCTTGAACGCCTCACAAAGAAGCATGGAGAGGGAACCGTCATGCGACTCGGCGAGGCACCTATCGCCCCCCCAGACGGGATCGCGACCGGCTCATTGGCCCTCGACGCAGCAACGGGCTGCGGCGGCTACCCGAGAGGTCGAGTGGTCGAAATCTACGGCCCAGAGTCTAGCGGTAAGACCACGCTGACCCTTCACGCCATCGCCAACTGCCAGCAGCGAGGCGGCGTCGCCGCCTTTGTCGATGCAGAGCACGCGCTGGACCCCGCCTACGCTGAAGCCCTTGGTGTCGACCTCAAAGAGCTCATCATCTCGCAGCCCGACCACGGTGAACAAGCACTCGATGTGGTCGCCGAGCTGGTATCGAGTGGAGGAATGGATCTCATCATTGTCGACTCCGTGGCCGCGCTCGTGCCTCGTGCCGAGCTGGATGGCGAGATGGGCGAGATGCCCGTTGGACTCCATGCTCGGCTCATGAGTCAGGCCCTTCGAAAGCTCACGGGAATGGCTGCCAAGCATGGCACGACCGTGATCTTCATCAATCAGCTTCGCCAGAAGATTGGGATCACTTATGGCTCAAACGAGACCACCACGGGCGGCAATGCGCTCAAGTTTTACGCGAGCATGCGGCTGGACGTTCGCCGGATCGGTTCGGTCAAGAACGACGGCGAGGCCGTCGCCAACAAGACTCGTGTTCGCTTGGTCAAGAACAAGATGGCGCCGCCTTTCAAGACCGTCGAGTTTGAGATTCGCTACGGCGTGGGCATCGATCGCTTCGCCGAACTCCTCACCATCGGAGAGGCCCGGGGTGTCATCCAGCGGAAGGGCGCTTGGTATGCGCTAGAGGACGAGCGGCTTGGTCAAGGCCGCGACAAAGCCGCTGCACGGCTTCAGGAAGACGCCGGGGTGCTGCAGATCATCACTGAACGTCTGCGCCTCGCCCTCGATACCGCTTCTGCGGCGGCTTGATCTCGGCCGCACTGGCCTGCCCTAAAACCCCTCAGCTCGAGTGGTGAACCCACATCAATGGGTGGGCCAGTGCGGCCACCTTCAACGCCGCCTCTGTTACCGTTAGGCGTACTCGGAGGAACGATTGCGCTGGGTGTCGCTGCTGTGTTTGTTGGGTCTTCAGTCTGCGTGGGCCAACACGACCCCTCGCCTTCGGCTGACCTACCAAGAATTAGTGGCCGCCCGAAACAACCCCATTGGGGTCATGAACCTCATCGAGGTCACGGGCCGCTATCGTCTCTCTGAGAGCAACCACATCCTCTTCCGAGACACCCACGCCTCTGCTGGCCCCTTCTTCGACCTCAACCCCGCAGCTGCGTACCTGGGCGGTGTGATCCGCGTGAAGCCCCTGGCCGTCCTCCAGCTCACCGCCTCTCACGCCTGGGTGGGCTACTTCGGCACCTTTGGTCTCGTGCAGTCGTTCGATGACTCCAGCATTGACTACAGCGACACCCAGCTGAAGCAAAACGAGGAGAATGGCGAGAACTTTCCCACGCAGGGTAGAGTCACCAAGCTGGAGGCACTGGTTCAAGCCAAAGCCGGCCCCATCGCCGTGCGCTCTACCTTTCTCAGTACCCACTATCGCCTCAAGACCCATGGAAAGCCTCTCTGGTTCGATACGGGCCTCGATGTGCTCGCACCCCGGCGAGGGTGGGTCATCAAGAATGATCTGGACCTGCTCTGGATGGAACAGGGAGGGCTGGCCATTGGTGCGCGCTGGACCTGGACACACCCCTTCCTCGGCATCCACAGTCACGATTCGCAAGTGACCGACAGAGTCGGCCCCATCGCCATTTATCGCTGGGGCTCAGATCCCGGAAGTCGTTTTGAGTCTCCGACTGTCGTCGTCATGGCGCAGTGGTACACGCGACACGCTTACCGGACGGGGGACGATGTACCCCAGGCGATGCCTTATGTTGCCGCAGGCTTACTCTTCTCGGGGGACCTCATCCCCTGGTGATCAGCGACCCGCGTAGGTGACGGCCCGACCCAGGGGCGCATCTTCGACCACAACCCCGTGGCGGGCGGAGATGTGTCCATTGACCATCACAAAGTCTGGCGGAACGCCGACCTCGCGCCCAACGAAGGGAGACCACCCACAGTGACAGGTGACCATCTCCTGAGTCATCTTGGTCGTGATGCCTTCACGGAACATGATGAGGTCCGCGTCGGCCCCCTCCTCAATTCTACCCTTGCCCTCGAGGTTGAACAGCCTCGCAGGCATCTCTGCACACATGGAGACCATCAATTCAAGGCCAATACGGCCGTTCTTGAGAGCACCTAGGATGAGCGGAAACATGGTCCCTACACCGGGCAGCCCAGACGGTGCAGACCAATAATCCTGCTTCTTCTCCTCCAGCGTGTGGGGCGCGTGGTCACTCCCGAAAGTATCCAAGCGCCCTCTCTTCATGGCCGCCACCATCGCGCGACGATCGAGCTCTGAACGCACTGGAGGGTTGACCTTGATGAGGTTGCCCAGATCACCGGCATTGTCGGTGCTCAGGAAGAGATGGTGCGGCGAAACCTCGCACGTGATGGGAAGGTCCCCTCGGTAGGGGTCGAGCGCAGCGAGCTCTCCGGCCGTCGAGAGGTGGCAGATGTGCACCGCTCGCTGGGTTCGCTTGACCAATTCAATCAAGGTCTCCACTGCGAGGACCGAGGCCTCTGGGGGGCGGACATCATTGTGAACGGGATTGGGGTGTCCCTCCCACTTGGCCCGGGCAGCCTCCAGGGCTGGCTGGTCCTCAGCATGGACGCCAATCAGGCCCTTACCCTTGAGGAAGACGTCTTCTAAGACCTGATCGGTGACACCGAGGGCCCCTGTGGAGTCACCCATGAAGACCTTGGTGCCGCAGACCTTGCCCGAGTCCCAGAGATCAGCCAAGCGAGGGACGCTCTCCGCCGATGCCCCGGCCCAGACCCCGTAGTTCACGACCGAGTTCTGGCTCGCTTTGTCCAGCTTGGCTTGCACCGTCTCCATGCAGAGCGTTGGAGGGCTTGTATTGGGCATATCGAGTACTGTCGTGACCCCGCCGCGTAGGGCCTCCGCTGAGCCGGTGGCCCAAGACTCCTTGGCGGGGTGCCCCGGATCTCGAAAGTGGACATGGGAGTCGATTACCCCGGGCATGACGAATCGCCCTATGGCTGAAATCTCCTCCCTGCCTGGTCCACCGGGGTTTCCGCCGACATACGCTATCTTTCCGTCTTGGACGGCGATGTCCGCAACCAATCGACCGCTGGAACTGACAATGGTGCCATCTCGGATGATGACGTCGTACACAGTGGCCTCCTTTTCTTCAGGGGGTTCGCCTATCCCTTTTCCGGCCCACGTCCACAAATCAATCCTTTCGAGATAGGGGCAGGGTCATGGCAGATATCTGGCTCATCGCAGGTCCACCCTTTGACTCCGCCATGTGGAACGGCGTAGCCGCTCGACTGAAGCACCACGGTCATCGTACCCAGTCCTGGCGTTGTCTGACTTCAGGCTCGGGGTCGCTCGCCAGCGAAGCCGAGGCCATGGGGGCTGCGCTCGACGCCTCCGCCGTTCCAGTGGTACTCGTCGCGCACGGAACCGCTGTGCCGCTGGCACTCCAGGTGGTTCACCACCCTCAGGTTTCAGCTTTGGTGATCAGCAACGGCCAGGGCGGCAAGGGCGATAGACGGTGGCTCCAGCTCTTGGCCATGCCCGTGTCGCAAGGCGCCCGCTGGATCGGTGCCGCGGCACAGCTTCGAGCCCTCGGCTCATCCGCAGGCCTCCGGCGCTCGGTCGTCAACCCCTACGTGATGGACCACGACACCGTTGTCGCGGTTTGTGGGCCGATTCTAAAGGATCGGGCGA
>CAZKOI010000190.1:0-7078 GCA_964554315.1 uncultured Enterobacterales bacterium
ATTAGAGACCACTGGGCAGCGGACCAAAAAAACCGAGAGGTCTACGCAACGCTGCATGGCTATGGAATCGGTCGCGCCCTGGCGGGCCGAATCGTCGAGAAGTACGGCGAGCGGGCCCCGACCATCATCAGCAGCCAGCCCTACCGGCTGGCCAACGACATCGCCGGCGTGGGCTTCAAGACGGCCGACGCCATCGCCCGCGACGTAGGCATCGATCTCAATCATCCCGACCGGGCGGATGCGGCAGCCCTTCATCTGCTTCGCGAGGCGGAGAGCCAAGGTCACTGCTTTCTGCCCCGACGCGAGATCCTCGCCCGCGCGGGAGTATTGGAGGTGAGCCTCGATCATGCTCAAGCCGCCATCGAACGCCTCATCTTTGCCGGCCAGGTCGTCAGCCACCCCGCTGCAATGGAAGGGCTGGAACCGATTTACTCCCCGGGGCTCGAGCGTGCAGAACGTCAGGTGGCCCGGCGCTTGCGCGCGCTCATCGCCGCCCATGACGACTCGGAACCCGCCAGCCCCCCGCTGCTCAAGCGAGTTGAGGCGCGCGAGAAGCTGGAGCTCAACGAGGACCAACGCCGAGCCGTGCTGACATCACTCACAGGCGGAGTCACCGTCATCACGGGCGGTCCCGGAACCGGAAAGACGACCATCGTGAAGCTCCTCGTGCAGCTGGCGAAGGTTCGGCGCGAGCGATGGGTGCTCGCTGCACCCACGGGCCGAGCCAGCCGACGACTCGCGGAGGCAACGGGCGACGAGGCGAAGACCATTCATCGTCTCCTCGAATACAACGGCCGGACAGGACAGTTCCAGAGGAACACCGCGCAGCCACTGGAGGCGGACGGCGTCCTCATTGATGAAGCCTCCATGGTCGACATTCGATTGATGAGCGCCCTCCTCTCGGCCGTTCCGGAGGGCTGCCGGTTTGTCCTGGTTGGAGACGCCGACCAGCTGCCGTCCGTGGGACCCGGGAGGGTGTTGGCCGACATCATGGCGTCCGGAGTCGTACCTGTCGCCACCCTCGCCGAGGTCTACCGTCAGGCCGCAGACTCTGGCATCGTGCAGAACGCTCACCGGATCAACAGCGGCGAGGCGCCATTCTCCGGTGAACACGAGCACGGACGACCGGACTTCTTTGAGGTTCACCGTCAGGAGGCTGCCGATGCCGCCCAGACGCTCATCGAAGTGGTGACCAATCGTCTTCCTGCGAAGGGCTTTGACCCCATGAAGGATGTCCAAGTCCTCACGCCTATGCACAACGGTGTGCTCGGGACCGAGGCCCTCAACACAGCCTTGCAAGCGGCACTCAATCCGGAGGGGCCACACATCAAGCGTGGCCAGCGGGTCTTTCGGCGAGGCGATCGGGTCATTCAGCTCCGAAACGACTACGACAATGACATCTTCAACGGCGACGTAGGGACGGTCGTGGTCGCGTCGAACGGAACGCTCACGGTCGACTTTGACGGTAGAGCCGTTCTGCTCCGTGGAGAGCAACTCAACGACATTGAGCTGGCCTACGCCATCAGCATCCACAAGAGCCAGGGGAGCGAGTACCCTGCGGTGGTGATCGCCCTGCATCGCGCTCACTTCGTGATGCTTCGTCGCAACCTGGTCTACACCGCCATCACTCGCGCAAAGCGCTTCTGCTGTTTGGTCGGTGACCGGTGGGCCATCCGGCAGGCCATCGGTACATCAGGCGGCGGTGAGCGCTGGACGCGGCTGGAGGACAGGCTTCGCGACTAGCGTCGCCGACCGTACCCCGAGCGTCCGCCTCCACCCCTGCTGCGTCCCCCTCGCCGACCCGAGGGCTGCCCTCTTCCGCCTGCAGGCTTCGCCACTCGACCCGGCCGAGGAATGGCGGCCGGGAAGTGCCAGTCATGGTCATCCACCACCTCGAGGTCTTGGCCCGTCAGCAGCTGGATGTCACGGAGGTAGTCGGACTCGGTCTCATCGCAGAACGCAATGGCAATTCCCGCACGGCCCGCTCGACCGGTCCGACCAATTCGATGCACGTAGCTCTCCGAGATGTTCGGCAGGTCGTAGTTGAAGACATGGCTCACTCCGTCCACGTCGATCCCACGCGACGCGATGTCGGTCGCCACCAGAATGCGAAGCTCCCCCGACTTGAAGCCATCAAGAGCTCTCGTCCTCGCGCCTTGCGACTTGTTGCCGTGGATGGCGGCGGCGCGAATTCCAGCCTTTTCGAGGTCTCGCACCACCCGGTTCGCGCCGTGCTTGGTTCTCGTAAAGACGATGGCGCTCTCGATATCGGTGCCGTTGAGCAGGTGCGTGAGCAAGCGCTTCTTGTTCGCACGCTCTACAAACATCACCTGCTGGACAATCTTCTCCACAGTTGTCGACTGCTTGTCGACCTCGACCTTAATCGGATCCCGAAGAAATCCGCTCGCTAGGCTGACAATCGACTTCGGCATTGTGGCTGAAAAGAGCAAATTTTGGCGCGACTTAGGCAGCAGGCTGAGCACACGACGAATGTCGTGAATGAAGCCCATGTCGAGCATTCGGTCGGCCTCGTCCAGCACGAAGAAGCTGACATAGCCTAGGTCAATGTGGCCCTGGCCGTGGAGGTCGAGGAGCCGTCCCGGTGTCGCGACGAGCAGATCAATGCCCCGACGGAGGTCTGCCACCTGAGGACGCTGGTTTACCCCGCCAAAGATGACTCGGTGGGTGATGTTTAGATGAGCGCTGTACGCCTGGCAATTCTCCCCGATCTGGGCGGCCAGCTCGCGGGTGGGAGTGAGCACCAGCGCTCGGATACGGGGCTTACCCTCTCGGGTCTCCGTGGCGAGCTTCTGAAGGGTCGGCAGTAAGAAGGCCGCCGTCTTTCCAGTGCCCGTCTGAGCGCAGCCCAGCACATCGCGTCCCGCCAATAGCGGGGGAATGGCCGCCGCTTGGATTGGGGTCGGTTTCTCATATTTCTGCTCAGCGAGTGCGCGCCGAATCGGCTCCACTAGGTCGAGCCCGTCAAAGCTATTCACACTATTTCCTTGTCAACAGGGCGGACCCCATAGCGCGGCCAAACCAGATGGTCAGAATGTTTTCGTTAATGCGCCAACAAAGGTCGCTCTAAGGACCCTGCAGCCGATACAGTTTCACAGCCCCGTCACCTTCATTTCGGTTAGGGCTGGCCCACTGAGGAGCACCTGTGTCTGAAGAAGAGGCATACGTCCCCCGCCGAAAGACCCATGAGGTTGGCGGGCTTGTGGATCTCAAGGCCTTCGACCGCGAGGGCCTCGAGGACTGGTTTGTGGCAAACGGAGAGAAGAAGTTCCGTGGCCATCAGGTCTTCAAGTGGCTGTGGCAGCGAGGCGTCACCGACTTTGATGCGATGACGAACATTCCGAAGACCACGCGAACATGGCTCAAAGAGACCGCGACCATCAGCTGGCTCGAGTCTGCCGGCGCCCAGCACTCCAATGACGGCACCCGTAAGTACCTGTGGACCTGCGAAGATGGCTCCCAGATCGAGAGCGTCTACATCCCTGACGAGGACCACCCGGGAAAGCCACGCCGCACACTCTGCGTCTCCTCCCAGGTGGGCTGTGCGATGGCCTGCACCTTCTGTCTCACCGGCGACCTTGGACTCAAGCGCAACCTCAGCCCCTCGGAGATCGCCAACCAGATCTTGCAGGTCTCGCAAGACCTCGGCGAGGCGGCCCCCATCACCAACATCGTCATGATGGGGATGGGCGAGCCTCTGCACAACCTGGACAACCTGATCCATGCCATCCGCACCATGCTCGACGACGAGGGACTGAACCTCAGTCATCGCAAGATCACCGTCTCAACGGTGGGCTTGGTGCCGGCCATGAAGAAGCTTCAGAGCGCCTTGCCCGTGAACATTGCCGTCAGCCTGAACGCCTCGAGCGAGGAGCAGCGGCTCGAGGTGATGCCGATCACGAAGCGGTACAGCATGGAGGAGCTGCTCAGCACGTGCAGGGACCTCCCGCTGCACAAGTCCAAGCGGATCACGTTCGAGTACGTGATGATGGCCGGCTTCAACGACTCGATGGAGGACGCGGCAAGGCTCATCCACCTGATGCGCGGCATCAAGTCCAAGATCAACCTTATTCCTTACAACGAGAATCCGGCCCGAGATATCCGAAGACCCAGCGCGGGCCAGGTCAAAGACTTCCAGCATTACCTGGTGTCACGCGGGGTTCATTGCTCCGTTCGCGCGACGCGCGGGAAGGACATCTCGGCCGCCTGCGGGCAGCTTGGCAAGGCAAAGAAGACTGAGGCGACAGCCTTGGGCGCGTAGGCTGTCCGCGCGGGTTAGTCTGGCTCACCTGGAGGAATCATGAGCCAAGTGACGAGAATCGGTGTGATCGGTGGGAGCGGCCTGTACGAAATGGACGGCCTCACGGATATCCGCGAAGAGACCCTAGAGACGCCCTTCGGGTCTCCATCCGCACCCTACCTGATCGGCCGACTCGAAGGCCAAGAGGGCATCGAGTTGGTGTTTCTGCCGCGCCACGGGCGAAACCATCAGTTCAATCCCTCGGAGGTCAACTACCGGGCGAACATCTTCGGCATGAAGGCGCTCGGTGTCTCGTGGATCATCTCGGTCTCGGCTGTGGGTTCGCTCGAGGAGCAGGTCGTTCCCGGTCACGTTGTCGTGATTGATCAGTTCATCGACCGCACAAAGAACCGGGCGAGCACCTTCTTTGAGAAGGGCATGGTGGCTCACATCGCCTTCGGTGATCCGGTGTGCACGACGCTGCGCGATTACCTCCTCACGGCCGCACGCCAAACCGATGCGACAGTCCACGATGGCGGCACCTATGTGTGCATGGAGGGGCCCGCGTTCTCGACTCGGGCGGAGTCCAACCTCTACCGCTCATGGGGCGCTCGAGTCATCGGGATGACCAACCTCCCCGAGGCCAAGCTTGCTCGGGAGGCTTCGATTTCCTACGCGACGCTCGCGATGGCCACGGACTACGACTGCTGGCATGAGGGCCACGACGACGTGACCGTCGAGCAGGTGGTGGCCGTTCTTCGCGCGAACGTCAGCCTCGCAAAGCGCATCGTGGCCGCCGCGGTGCCCCTCATCGCGGCTCATGACGGACCCGCGCCTCACCACGAGGCCTTGAAGGGGGCGCTGCTCACCCCCGAGGACGCGATCGACCCCGACCGGCGCCGCGCGCTCGAGCCCCTGATCGGACATGTCTACTCATGATGCTCCTTCTGCTCACATTGTTCTCGTGCGTGACGGCCGAGAATGCGCGCAAGTCCGACACACGGACTGACCTGGGCACGGCCTACCTCAAGGAGGGCAACGCACCCGGTGCAGTCGAGGCCCTGCGAAAGGCGACCCAGCTGAATCCTCAGAACGCCACCGCGTGGGAGCGCCTCGCCCTGGCCTACATGGCGTCCAATGCGCACGAGCTCTCGGAGGAGGCCTTCAAGCGGTCCATCAGGTTGGGAACCTCTGAGGAGCCCGCCCGGGTGGTCTACAACTATGGCCTGCTCCTGGTGAAGCTCGGACGAAATGACGAGGCGCTCGCTCAGTTCGACCTGACCCTCGCCGATCTGACCTATCGCACACCCGCCAAGGCCCTCAACTCGAAGGGCTATACCCTCTACGAGATGGGGCGCTATGACGAGGCCATCGAGACGCTGAGCGACGCGGTTCGACGCGTCCCTAAGCTCTGCCAGGCGCGCTTTCATCGAGGTCTGGCCTACCAGGCAACGGACAAACACCAGAGCGCCTTGGAGGACTTTGAGACCGTCATCCAGACCTGCGGTGAGAAGGCCATGGGAGCTTACTACCACGCCGCGGAGGCCCTCTTCACGCTCGGTGAGAAAGACGCCGGGTGCACCTACCTGCGAACGGCATTGCGAGACGCCAAGACAGACGCCTTCTCAAAGCAAATTCGAACGCTGGCGGCCCGGGAGTGTGGTGCGTGAACGAGCTTCGTCACGAGCGTGAGCGCCGAGGATGGTCGCTTGACGATGTGGCGGCGCGCACACGAATTCCACGCTCGTACATCGAGGCGTTGGAGGACGGAAACCACGACGTCCTTCCGCCGGGGCCCTTCTTCAGGGGCTACCTGCGGCAGTACCTTGAGTTCTTGGGCGAGGACATGGCTCAAGACGAAAACACCAGCCCCGACGCCCTTGATCAACAGATCGAGGCCGCGGTCGCAGCCGCCACCTCGGCGGCCATGGAGTCGAGCCAGAGCATCCCGCTGATTCGCCTGGTGGTGACGGGGTTCGTCGTCACGCTGGGCATCGTACTGGCCCTCCAGGTTGGAAACCGAATCTCCGCGAGCAGCCGCGTGGCACCCGACGGGACGCTCATTCCCGCCGGCCCCCCTCATGAACTGAGCATCTACGCCATCGAGGACGTTCGACTCGAAGTGAGCGTCGATGGGCAATCGGTCTACGACCAGCGCCTCGGAGGCACCAAGACTGTCTCGTTCAAGGCCAAAGAGAAGCTCATCGTTGACATATCGGACCTCGGGCGCGTTCGGCTCACCTACAACAGCAAGCGCATCGAGCCCCTCGGCAACCTCAGCCTCGAGCGGCGCCTGGTGTTCATGCACGAGCCGAGGGACTGACGATGCCTCAGCGTGTCCACAACCTCGTGGAGGCGATGCGGCGCCTGGCTCGTCGGGGTGCGGTGGCCTCGCTGCGCCGAACCGTCATCAAGAGCAGGCCCGAGGACATCGCCGAGGCAATCGGACACCTCGCACCCCACGAGCAGAAGCTGGTCTTCGCTCAGGTCACGGAGGATGAAACAGCCGCCGATGTGCTGGTCCAGCTCGATGAGGCCGACTTTCAGCTGTTGGTTTCTGAGATCTCGTTCGAGCGTCTCGTGACCCTCCTCAACATCATGGAGGTCGACGACGAGGCGGACCTCATTCAGCTGCTGCCTGACGACATTCGGGAGAAGGTGCTCGAGGCCATTCAGCACACCGACAAGGAGCACGTCGAGGAGCTGCTGACCTACCCCGAGGACTCTGCCGGCGGCATCATGCAGCCGCTGGTGTTCGTGACTCGGGAGGACACCACCTGCCGCGACGCCATCAACCAGCTGCACGAGTCAGCCGCAGAT
>CAZKOI010000191.1:0-7045 GCA_964554315.1 uncultured Enterobacterales bacterium
GACCGACGCTAACGATCGCAACGAGTCCATCGGCATTCGGACCGTCTTTGGCGCCCACGCCGACCAGCTCATGGTGTCGTCGACCAAGTCGATGTCGGGACACCTGCTGGGTGCAGCCGGTGGGCTTGAGGCGGTCATCACGGCCAAAGCCCTCCTCAACGGCGTCGTGCCCCCGACCATCAACCTTGACCACCCGGGCGAGGGCTGTGACTTGGACTACGTGCCCCACATTGCGCGAGATGCTGCCATTGATGTGGCCGTCTCAAACTCGTTTGGCTTCGGCGGTACGAATGCCGTCCTCGTGTTTCGGCGCTTTCACGGATAGGAGAAGGCATGCGCATTGTTACCGGTTCGGATCACGCGGGCTTCGCGCTCAAGACGGAGCTCATCGGCGTCCTCGAGGGGCTGGGCCACCAGGTCGACGACAAGGGAACCCGGGTCAAGGAACGCTGCGACTACCCGGACTATGCCCAGGCGGTGGCCGAGGCGGTCGCTCGCGGTGAGGCAGACTGGGGTCTGCTGGTCTGCGGGAGCGGTATCGGCATGGCGATGGCGGCCAACAAGGTGCGCGGCATCCGCGCGGCGGTGGTATCGGACACGTTCTCTGCTCGGGCGACGCGCCTGCACAATGACGCCAACGTCCTCTGCCTGGGCGAGCGTGTGGTCGGTGCTGGGCTGGCGGCCGACATCCTTCATGCCTGGCTCGGTGCTCAATACGAGGGCGGCCGACACCAGGCGCGTATCGACAAGATGATGGCCCTTGAGGGCTAAACCTCTACTCCATCGGAGAATCCACTATGGACGCGACGCTTCAAGCTGCAGACCCTGAGGTCTTTGCCACAGTGCAGGCCGAAATCGAGCGGCAACAGGATGACCTCGAGCTGATTGCTTCCGAGAACTACGTGTCTCGTGCGGTCCTCGATGCGCTCGGGTCGCCGCTCACCAATAAGTACGCGGAGGGGCTGCCGAGCCGGCGCTACTACGGCGGCTGCGAGCACGTCGACGTGGTCGAGAACATCGCCCGTCGGCGGGCACGAGAGCTCTTCGCCGTGGATGGATGCGACATCGGCGTGAACGTCCAGCCGCACGCGGGCGCACAAGCCAACCAAGCAGTGTTTCTCGCGGCACTTGAGGCCGGTGACACCATCCTCGGGCTGGACCTCTCGCACGGCGGTCACCTCACGCACGGAAGCCCGGTGAACAGCTCCGGGAAGCTGTACAAGGCGGCCCATTATCAGGTGGGTCCCGATGGCCGGCTCGACATGGACCAAGTGCGCGACCAGGCGCTGGCCCACCGTCCGAAGCTAATCATCACCGGGGCAAGCGCGTACCCTCGCATCATTGACTTTGAGGCCTTCAGAGGCATCGCGGATGAGGTTGGAGCGCTCTTGCTGGCCGACATCGCGCACATTGCCGGCTTGGTGGCGACAGGCCTTCATCCCAGTCCCTTCCCACACTGTGACTACGTGACGACGACCACGCACAAGACCCTTCGAGGGCCGCGTGGAGGGCTGGTCATGGCTCGTCGAGAGCACATGAAGGACATCAACTCGGCGGTCTTCCCGGGCAACCAGGGCGGCCCACTCATGCACTGCATCGCGGCCAAAGCGGTGGCCTTTGGCGAGGCGCTTCAGCCGGAGTTCAAGACCTACTGCCAGCAAGTCATCGATAACGCCCAGGCGATGGCCGAGCGCCTCATGAGTCGGGGCTTCGCGCTCGTCAGCGACGGAACAGAGAACCACCTCATGCTCCTCGATCTGTCTCGCTCAGCGTCCGCTGATCCGGACCTCGACGGAAAGCAGGCGGAGAACATCCTGGGTGAGGCCGGCATCACTGTCAACAAGAACACGGTGCCCGGTGAAAAGCGCAGTCCGATGGTGACCTCCGGCGTGCGCATCGGCACACCTGCGATGACCACGCGCGGCATGGGCACCGCGGAGAGTGTACAAGTCGCCGACTGGATTGCAGACATCCTCACCTCACCGGCCGATGAGACGCTGCGCGCTCGTACGCGAGACGAGGTCGTGGGCATGTGTCGTCGGTTCCCGATTTATCCCGAGCTGGGTCACGCATGATCTGCCCGAGCTGCGAGCACGCGAAGTTCGAGGTCCTTGAGACCCGGACGTCGGGGGATGGCATCCGCCGCCGGCGCAGCTGCGTGGCTTGTGGCCACCGCTTCACGACCTTTGAGCGGATAGAGCGTCGGCTCCCGCTGGTGGTCAAGAAGGACGGTCAGCGTGCGCCCTTCTCCCAGTCCAAGGTCTTGGAGGGGCTCCAAGTCGCTTGTCGCAAGCGGCCCATTACCGCAGAGCACCTTGAGAACGCAGCACGCCGAATCGAGGACGCCGCCGTCGCACTCGGTGCGAGTGAGATTTCATCGGCGGAGGTCGGCAAGCTGGTCTTGGCCGAGCTCAAGAGCACCGACTTGGTGGGTTACCTCCGCTTTGCGTCGGTTTACCAGGAGATAGAGTCGGCCGATGAGTTTCTCGCGCTGCTCGAGCCTTGGGTGGACCGACGGCCGGACGGCCCATGACGCCCGCAGCCTGGATGCAGCGATGCCTTGAGCTGGCGGCTCAAGGGCGGGGACGGACCGCACCCAATCCTATGGTCGGCGCTGTTGTCGTTCGAGAGGGTGCCGTCATCGCCGAGGGTTGGCACCGTGCGCCGGGGCAGGCTCATGCGGAGGTGGACGCCCTCTCCAAGCTGGGCGGCACCGCGTCCGGTGCCACCATGGTCGTCAACCTCGAGCCCTGCTGTCACCAAGGCCGCACCCCGCCTTGTACGGACGCTATCGTCGCGGCGGGCATTCAGCGGGTCATTGTCGGCATGGTCGACCCTGACGAGCGCATGAGAGGTCAGGGCATTGCTCAGCTCCAGGCCGCCGGATTGGAGGTCGTCGTCGGGGTGGAGGAGGCCGCATGCCGTGCGCTGAACCGGGCCTACCTCTCCGCTCAAGAGCGAGGTCGTCCGTGGGTAACGGTGAAGGCGGCGATAACCCTGGATGGACGTATTGCCGACGCAGCGGGTGCCAGCCAATGGATCACGGGCGAGGAGGCGCGTCAGCGGGGGCACGAGCTGCGAGACGCTCACGACGCTGTCATGGTGGGGGCCGGAACCCTGCGTCTGGACAACCCGAGCCTGAACACCCGCACCCGCACGGGTCGCGACGCGGTTCCGGTCGTCCTCGACACAGAGCTCTCGTGTCGCGAGGACGCCAAGGTACTCTCCGCGGGTCGGCGACCCGTGATCTTTCATGCGAGCGACGTCCAGGACACACGCGGGCTCGACGCGGACACTGTTGGGGTTGCGCGGACACCCTCAGGTTGGCTCAGCCTCCCGTCCGTCATGCAGGCGCTGCACGACCGCGGAATCCACAGCGTGTTGGTAGAAGGCGGAGGGCAGCTTATTCGCAGCCTCCTCGAGCAGGGAATGGTTGACCGGATAGAATTGTTCATCGCGGGGACGGTGCTGGCCGGCGGTCCCGGCTGGGTAGGGGGTACCCCCTTCTCGCTCTCGGAGGCGCCCGGCTTCCGGGTCGTTCGACACGACTCCGTGGGTCCCGATCTCCATGTGGTCCTGGAGCAGGAATAATGTTTAGTGGAATCATCGCCGACCTCGGCACCATCACCGCCGTCACGCCGAGGGGCCAGGGCGCCACCTTGGAGATCGAGACTGGCTTTCCGGTTGGGGGTGCCGACGGCATCCAGCTGGGCGACTCGATTGCATGCAACGGAATCTGCCTGACGGCGGAGGCGCTGAGTCCTCCTCATCGGTTCACCATTGCTGCAGGCAAGGAGACGCTCGATTGCACGACACTCGGCCGCTACCGGGTAGGGGATCGCCTCCACCTTGAGCGGGCCCTGCAGGTCAACGCGAGGCTCGACGGTCACATTGTCAGCGGGCACGTAGACGGTGTCGGGACGGTGGTCTCCACAGTTGAGGAGCAAGAGAGCTGGGTGCTTTGGTTCGATGCGCCGTCCGACCTGGCTCGGTACATCGCGAAGAAGGGCTCCATCACCGTCGACGGTGTGAGCTTGACGGTGAACGAGGTCGACGGCACTCGCTTTCGGGTCAATATCGTCCCCTTCACGGCCGAGCACACCACGCTCTGTAGGCACGCACCGGGTGACGGTGTGAACCTAGAGGTAGACCTCATCGCCAGATACCTCGAGCGCATGTTGGGGGTGGACAACGCCGCTGACGGGGGTATGACGCGGGCACGACTGGAGTCGCTTGGCTTTGGCAGTGGGGGAAGCAAATGAGCTTTGTTGTGATGGATCCGGACCCAATCAAGCGGGTCGAGTTGGCCATTGAAGACATTCGTGCCGGCAAGATGGTGATTTTGGTCGACGATGAGGACCGCGAGAATGAGGGCGACCTCACGATGGCCGCTGAGGCCGTGACGCCGGAGGCGATCAACTTTATGGCCACGCATGGCCGCGGCCTCATCTGCTTGACCCTGACCGAGGAACGGGTCGACCAGTTGAGCCTGCCTATGATGGCGACCCACAACAAGTCGCCCTACGAGACCGCCTTCACGGTGTCGATTGAGGCGAGAGAAGGGGTGAGCACCGGCATCTCGGCGGCCGATCGGGCGCACACCATCAAGGTCGCAATTGACTCCTCAAAGGGACACGGAGACATTGTGGTCCCGGGTCATGTCTTTCCGCTTCGGGCCCGCAACGGCGGCACGTTGGTGCGAACGGGGCAGACGGAGGGGTCGGTGGACCTGGCGACCATGGCAGGGCTTCATCCCTCCGGCGTCATCTGCGAGATCATGAACTCGGACGGCACGATGGCTCGCCTTCCCGACCTCGAACAGTTTGGAGCTGAGCACCAGATCCGAATCGTGGCGGTCGCGGACATCATACGATGGAGGCTTCGAAACGAGACCTTGGTGGAGTGCACGCTCGATGCTCCCATCCGGGTGCCGGGCTTAGGTGAGTTTCGCTGTCGGGTCTACAATGAGCAGACCGGGGCGGGCATGCACATGGTGCTGATCCGAGGCGATGTCGGTGACGGTCGGCCCGTCCTGACCCGTGTGCAGTCTTACAACCCCAGCGGCGATGTGTTTGGGGCCATGAGTTGTGACACGCGGGGTCAGCTCGACGGCGCCCTCGCGGCGATCGCAGAAGCGGACCACGGAATCTTGCTCTACATGCACATCGGCGGCGAGGACACCGACGCCCTCCTCTCGCGCATTCAGTCGACGCTCCAGCCTCCGAGGGAGGAGCAGCCTGAGCCCACCGTGACGTCCCAGGGCAGGGGGCTCCGACACCTCGGTGTTGGCGCGCAGATCCTTGCGGACATGGGTGTGCGGCAGATGAGGCTGATGACCAACAATCCACGAAAAATTGTTGGGCTCGAGGGGTACGGCATCGAGGTTGTTGAGCGTGTCCCGCTTGCGGTTCCTGTAGACTCCGAGAATGCCTCCTACCTTCGCGCTCGACGCGTCAACTTGGGACACATACTGCCCGACATTGAAACCCCCTGAGGATGACCATGCCCAAGACCATTCAAGCCAATCTCGTCGACCAGGGTGGTCGCTACGCACTCGTCGTCTCGCGGTTCAATGATTTCATCACCGCGCGCCTCTTGGACGGTGCACTCGATACGCTGGAGCGGCACGGTGCAGACACGGCCAACGCCACGGTGGTGTGGGTGCCGGGTGCTGTGGAGATCCCCATCGCTTGCCAGAAGCTGGCACGCTCAGGCGACTATGACGCCATCATCGCGCTCGGATGTGTCATTCGCGGAGGCACGCCGCACTTCGAGTATGTCTCCAACGAGGTGTCGAAGGGCATGGGTGCGGTGTCGCTAGAGACGGGGGTGCCGATCTCTTTTGGGGTGCTCACCGTGAACACCATAGAGCAGGCGATCGAGCGCGCGGGCACAAAGATGGGCAACAAAGGGGGCGAGGCGGCCCTGTCGGCCATCGAGATGGTTGGCGTGCTCAAGGCCATCGGCTGAGCAATGGCGAGACGCAGAGCAAGAGAGTTTGCGCTGAAGGCGCTCTACCAGGCAGATGTGTCGGGCGGATCTCCGAGTGATGCATTGGAGGGCCTGTTTGCGGCCTTGTTGGACGCCGCCAGCGATGAGAAGCCTGCTGTTGCGGAGGAGGTCGATTTTTCGCAGCGGGTGGTCGGCTGTGTGGCCGAGCGGGCAGTTGAGATTGATGAACTGATCGAGCAGGCTTCCAAGAACTGGAGAATTGCCCGAATGCCCGTGGTCGATCGCAGCATCTTGAGAATGGCCACCGGAGAAATGCTGCTCGTGAATGACGTTCCGATAAGTGTGTCGATCAACGAGGCCGTTGAGCTGGCAAAGACCTATGGAGAGAAGGAAAGCCGTGCGTTTGTGAACGGTATTCTTGACCGAATTGCGTCGATTCTCGGTCGTGGAGGACGGCATCATTCACAAGGATGATGCCCAAAGCACTATTTCATTGATGTGAAGGCCCCATCGAACAGTTATGGTGTGGGCCGTTACCCTTTGGAGGAATCCCTCATGCGAATTTCAATGGTACTTGCCCTGATTGTGATGGGCTGTGGTGGAGGCGGGGACGTCTCTGAGGACATCGAGGCTAAGGAAGCGGACTGTACGTGGTACAGCGACTCCGACGGTGACTCTTACGCGAACGCCTTTGACTCCATCGAGGGGCCATGTGCTGACGGTGCGCCCGAAGGTGCGATGGCAGCGACGGGTGGAATGTGGGACTGTGACGACGACAACGCCGCGGTGAACCCTTCGGCAGCCGAAGAGTGTGGCGACCTCATCGACAACGACTGCGACGGGAACATTGACGAGGACTGCGAAGAGGCCGATGCGGATGCCGACGCCGATGCGGACGCGGACGCCGACGCTGATGCGGACGCCGACGCCGATGCGGACGCCGACGCCGACGCCGATGCCGACGATACGGGCGAGGCGGACGCCGACGCCGACGCCGATGCGGACGCCGATGCGGACGCCGACGCCGACGCCGATGCGGACGCCGACGCCGATGCGGACGCCGATGCGGACGCCGACGCCGATGCGGACGCCG
>CAZKOI010000192.1:0-7021 GCA_964554315.1 uncultured Enterobacterales bacterium
AGCTTGTCCTGCAACACCAGCGCACCGAAGGACCCACCCAACGTCCTCGTCTTCACCTTGGATACCCTTCGGGCCGATGCGCTGGGCGCATATGGTCAGGCCTCGGGGACGAGTCCCAACATTGACGCGCTGACGGCACAAGGGTTTCGATTCACTCGGGCATACACCGTCACCCCGCTGACGATTCCGGCGCACTCCTCGCTCTTCACCAGCCTGTGGCCCCCCAAGCACGGCGTGCAGGACAACGGCGACTTCTTCCTGGACGAAGGGGCCGACACACTCGCTGAGCGCTTGAGCGCCGGCGGGTACCAGACCATGGCGAGCGTGGGTGCTCAGGTGACCTCGCACCACTGGGGATTTGCGCAAGGCTTCGATGCCTACTTTGATGACATGGGCTCGAGCGAAGACCAGGAGCAGAACCGCTGGCGCGTGGAGCGTCCTGCCACCGACGTGGTAGCCGACGCATTGTCCTGGTTTTCGGAGCAGCGAGATCCCTCAAAGCCTTACTTCGCATGGCTTCACATGTTCGACATCCACCACCCCTACGAGCCACCCGAGCCCTACCGATCTCAGTTTCCAGGTCGTCCATACCTCGGCGAGATTGCGTGGACGGATGCTCAGGTCCAGGGCTTTCTCGATAGCCTCAAGGCCCTGGGCGCCATGGAGAACACGTGGATCTTCATCCTGGCTGACCACGGCGAAGGTCGGGGTTCTCACGGCGAGAGCCTTCACGGTGCTCTCCTCTACAATGCCACCACGCGCATCCCGTTCATCGCGGTGCCTCCGACACGAGACGGTGGAGGCCAGCGAGTGGACTTCCCCGCCAGCATCGTCGATGTTTTTCCGACTGTCTTGAGCTTGGCCGGACTCCCTGTCCCCGACGACATCGATGGAATCGACCTGCAGCCATGGCTCAAAGCCAAAGATGCGGCACCCGCGCTGAAAGGACGAAGCGTCTATCTGGAGAGTCTCTATGCCTACCGTCACTATGGCTGGGCACCTCAAAAGGCTTGGGTGACCGACACCCACAAGCTCATCGACTCCACCACGCCTGAGCTCTACGATGCGTGGGACATCCAAGAAGAGGACGACCTGAGCCAGCGCGAGACTGACGTCCTCACCGCCCATCGAAACGCCCTCCGTTCGGCGACCGAGGCGATGGTCACCGATCCTTCGACCGCCGGGAGGGCTGAGCTGAGCCAGGAGCGCCTGGAGCAGCTTGCGGCGCTGGGCTACATCACCACCACCGTCAGCGATGATCAGCCAACGGACGACCTCCCTGACCCCGTCAAGCAGCTCCCGCTGCTCCGAGAGGTCGAGCAGGCCAGATCGCTGCTTCAGATGGGCGATGTGGCCGCAGCTCACGCTCAGGTCGATGCCATCCTCGAGAAGGCGCCAACGTTCGTCGATATGCGCTCGATGAAAGCCCAGCTACTGCTTCGTGAGGGACGCCTTCTCGAAGCCTACGACGCCGCGGTTGCACTGGATGAGGACCATCCCTCGACCAACCACAAGTCGCTCATCGCTAACATCCTCTTGCGGTCCACTCGAGCGATCGAGGCGAGCCACATGTTTCGCACCATCGTCGACATCGATCCTTATCTGAAGGACGCGTGGGCAGGCCTGCTGACGAGCCAGTTCCTGTCGGGCCAGGTTCCTCAGCTCGACGCCGCGGTGCAAGAGGCCAAAGCGCTTCATCCCCGTCACCTCGCCGTCCAGACATTCGACGGTATCGTACAGGTCATGCGTGGGGACATCGAGGAGGCCGAGCCCATCCTGTTGGGTGTGCTTGAGCAGAACCCGAGTCAGGCATTCGTGAACCACAGCATGGGCTTGGTTCGACGTGCGCAGGGCGATCCAAACGCCGCCGAGTTGTTCCTCACCGAGGAGATTCGTCTGCATCCTCCCGCACTGCCGGCTCGACGTACCCTGGTCGAAGTATTGGCAGAGCAACGTCGCTATGAAGACCAACTTGCCCAGCTCGATATCATCGCCAAGCTGGAGCGCCCGAGCGCACTGACCATGCACAGCCGAGCCCAAGCCCTGTTCAACCTAGGGCGAATAGACGATGCGGCCGCGGAGACGGCGAAGTGCAAGACAGCCGACCCTCGTTACCCCGGTTGCTGGATGCTCTGGGCGAACGTCCTCAGCAAGCAGGGCAAGAAGGAGGAAGCGAAGTCCGCCTACGACAAGGCGATGAGCCTCGCCAAGCCGCCATCCCGTCGCGGTCAGTGAACCTTGAGACCGGCCTGCAGAAGCAGCCATCCGTTGTCTTCAAGCCGAACGGAAGGATCATCGACCCTCAGCGAGAGGCCCTCGGTCGCCTCCACCGCGAGGAACTGGTCGAGCGGAAACTCCGGGATGGGAATGTCAGGAGCAAAGCTCGCGGTGTTGCTCAGCAGCGGGGGAATCAGGAGGCGAACCAGCGCGGAGAGATCGCCCGGGTCAAGCGCCTCGGGAGCATCGAGAACGCCCACCGCCTGGTCGATGTATGCCGGTCGAGAGTCAACACTGAGCGAGATCTCACCGTCGCCGTTGACCTCCGCCTGGACGTGGGCACGCAAACTTATGGAGAAGTCGATGACCTCTCCATCGGTCCGATTGAACGCCAGGTTCCACTCGCCGATGGCAAGCTGAGCCGCCCAGTCGTCGTGTTCAGTTGGAGAGAGTACCGGGGGCAGGTGCAGGTCCATCGTGATGGTGTCCGCTGGGCCCAGCGGCGGCGGCAGCGGCCCACCCGACATGGCGGCGAGCAGCACAGCATCGAGCTCAATGTCGGAGGCCAGACCGGATTGCCAGAACGCAAAACCAAGCTGATTCAGCAGATCGTCGTCGACAGCGGCCCAGAGGGATTGTTCCTTGCTCTCAGGCCACTCCGTGGGCGATCCGGACGTATCGAGAGAGCCGGCATGATCCGGAAGCGGGAGCCCATCCGTGGCCTCCACGCGGGCGTCGATCTCGAAGCGAATACCTGCCGGCACCACCTCGACTTCTGCGAGGCGCATCTCAAGCGCCAGAGCCGCTTGGTCAAATGTGGCGCCGACAGCGAACCCGCTCAGGACTTCCTCGGCCCGAGGAATCACCTCCTCGCGAACCACATCTTCAATGGCTTGTGAGATGTAGCTCTCAGCGAACCCTGCAATGCTCCCCTCGAGAAAGTCAGGCACGTAATCGACCGTCACACCAAACCCGTCGATGGCCGCTTCGATCTCGCTGGCCTCGCAGCGAACCACGCCCGCCGCGGAGTCGACAGACATCCGGATGGCAATGTCCGCGCTCGACGCCCACGCGCTGCCAGAGGTGGAGAGCCAGCTGTACCAGTCGACTCCCGAGACGTCGAAGGACGTCTCCAAACCTTCCAGGCTAACCACACCCACCAGCTCCCCATCACCCGGTGCGACGTCAATGGTCGCTCGTCCATAATTAAGCGCGGTAGGGGTAAATACTGCACCGCCGACATCGATGGGAAGACCCAAGAGTCCGTCGAGCAGTGACCTGTCTTCAAGCGCGAGTTCGAGCAAGCCCGCGATGTCATCCGGCTCAGGATCATCATCGTCGAGAATCTCCCCGTCGATCTCCATGCGAATGCTGCCCGGAATCCACGCGCCCGGATCGTGGACGGGGCCCGCGTGAAAGGCTCGACCATCCACCGCTCGCTCACCCTCGACCGTCTCCACCCGGGTACTCAGAATCTGGATGCCGGGTGTCCAGCTCATCTGGGCTGAGAAGTCGCCGCCGCTGTTGAGCCCCACCGAGGCTCCATTCACGGTGAGGGCCTCAGCCGTTCCACCGTTCAGATCGACGGTCCCGACAACCAGGCCAGACCCTGAGGTGTCAAAGGATCCCCTCTCGGGCTCCGCTATGGTCAGCACCGGGAGCGCCTCCACCTCTACCGCCGCGGTTGGATTGGGGCCGGTCTGTGCCGACTCCGCGCTCTCTTCCTTCGGCGTTCCGCAAGCAAGGGCAAAGTAAATCAACCAGCGCATGACGGAGAGCGTACATCACGTTTGATTCAGCAGGAAGAATTAACCCTCGTGTGTCACTGGTTCGTCACGCCTCGACCGAGTTCGCGTGCGATATTCATTCCACACGAGGGAGACATCATGCTGCAGGCGCTACAAGCCGATGCCGTGAACGCCGTGTTGATCAGCGCGGGTATCATGGCGCTGTTTGTCGGCGGCGAGGTCTTGCATCGCTTCCGTGGTGTGCGCGTTGAGCTGACGCGCAAGCTCAGCCATGTTGGCGCCGGACTCATCGTGCTCACGTTTCCTTGGCTGCTGCAGAGCCCATGGACTGTGGGTGCACTGACCATCGCCTTTGGCGGTCTGCTTGGACTGGGAAAGATCACGGGCCTCCTCTCAAGCGTGCACAGCGTGGAGAGACGAACCAGCGGGGCCTACTACTATCCGGTCGCCGTCTTCGGTACGTTCTGGCTCTCCGGGGGCGACCCGCTCCTGTTCTGTGTTCCCATTGCGGTCCTGGCGCTCGCCGACACCGCGGCCGCCTTGGTGGGTCAACAAATGGGCGCCAACCACTATCGTGTGTTCGACAACAAGCGCTCGGTCGAAGGAAGCCTAGCCTTCTTTGGGTTTGCGCTCGCGATCGCACTGGTGGGGCTCGCTCTCGCCGGGCAACCCGGATGGCCCGCCATGCTCATCGTCGCGCTCGTCGCCGCGATCATGGCCACCGCTACCGAGGCCATCAGCGTGCGAGGCGCCGACAATCTGTTCATTCCCTACACCTGCTTCTTGGTGCTCGACCGCACCTTGCGCCTGGGGCTTCGTGACCTCTCCGGCTGGGTAGAGGGCATGCTGCTGGGTGGCCTCATCCTCGTTGGCTCGTATCGAGCGGCCAACCTCACGCCCGCGGGGGGGGTCACCGTCTTTGTGGTGGTGACGCTCGCATGGGCGCTGGGCGGGATGCTGTGGCTGCTTCCGCTCGCCGCCTTCTATGCGCTCTACATCGCATCGGTGCCTCGCCATCAGGCGGTGAGAGCGGACCTCGACGAGGTCTTTCCAACGACCGTTGGGTCGATGATTGTGGTGTTGACCTTTGGCCACTTTGGCGATCCAAGCCTATTTATCCCCTACCTCGCCACCCTGACCGCCAGCGGCGCGATTGCGTTGAGTCGCCTCGCGCTCGTCCGAGGATGGCCGACGATTCCCCTTGGACTCTCGGGCGCGCTGAGCCCGCTCATACCGGTGCTTGCGTACCGGCAGGAGGTCCCCTTGGAGGCCATCGCCCTAGCCACCGGCGCAGGCTTGGCCGCCTTTGCCGCGCTCACCAACACGCGGCTCGCAGGGCGGCGCTTGGTCGCCACGCTAATGGCGGGTGCGGTGGCGTGGGCTGTGGTCTGAGAATGGGCCCTGCTCCAGAGGGAATCCCGGCCTTCATCCACCCTGACCTCTTTCCCTACGGCAACATCGCGGATGGAACCGAAGCGGAGGTTGAGGCCGCCGAGCGCTGGCTGGCTGCACAGGGCTGCACGCGCGCACAAGGCCCACTCGGACCGACGACATGGCATCGCTACCGGGCAGTGACGGAGAGCAGCGGCCGGCCTCCGTTCCTTTCGGAGCCTACCTCAGGGCCGGATGTGTGGCTGTCCAGAGGGTACACACCCTGCGCACACTACGCCTCTGCGCTGGCGGACAACCTCGCCCAAGCCGAGTCCGCGGCGGAGCGGTCCTGCCGCTTGGTCACCGAGGGCTGGAGCATCGAGTCTCTTGCGGAGTCGGGCCACTTTGAGCAGGCCTTGGACACCTTCTATCGCCTCTCGATCGTCTCCTTCTCGAAGGCCTTCGCCTACACGCCGCTGAGCGGTCCGGAATTCCAGGCCATGTACGCACCAATCCTGCCGCTCCTTGACCCACGCATGGTGCTCACAGCCAAAACTCCCGGCGGCGATGCCGCTGGATTTTGCTTCGCCATCCCCGACCGGCTCAACCCCGACCTAAACACCTTCATCATCAAGACCCTCGCGGTAGAGCCCCGCTATCGTCAGACCGGAATCGGCAGCTGGTTGGTGGGGGTAGCCCACAGCATTGCCCATGAGCTTGGGTACATCGGCGGCGGGATCCACGCCTTGATGTGGACCGACTCTCGAAGTCGAAACATCTCGAGCCACGCAGGTCAAATCTTTCGGCGGTACGCGCTGTTCGAGAAGGTCCTCTAGTGGCCAATTTGATCGCAGCCCTTCCGGACAACGATGACTGGGCCATCATCGATGCCAGCGGAGCCCGGGTGACCTTCTCGGCCCTGAGGGCCGAGGTCGCAGAGCTGGCAGGTGGGCTTCGAGAGGCCGGGATCAAGCCCGGAGACCGCGTGGTCCTGCTGGTGCCGATGAGCATCGACCTGTACCGCACGCTGCTCGCCCTCTTCTATCTGGGGGCGACAGCGACACTTGTCGATCCGGCAGCCGACGTCCAGAGCATCCTCAGCCGGTACCCCGTGGACGCCTTCATCGGCGTCCCGAAGGCGCACCTCCTACGGCTGAAATTTGCAGCACTGCGTGGCCTTAAGCTCTATGTCTCGACAGGCTTTACGCCTCTTCCACATCGGAGACTCTCCCGACTTCGAGGGGCTGTAGGGCCGGTTGGCCCGGACACCCATCCCGCACTCCTTACCTTCACCAGCGGAACCACCGGACTGCCGAAGGCCATCGCTCGCAGCCATGCCTTCTTGCGGAGTCAGCACCGCGTGCTTGCCCAGCACATGCGCTTTGGTCCTGGCGATGTCGACATGCCGACGTTGCCCGTCTTCTTGCTGCATTCTCTGGCGAGCGGAGCGACCTGCGTCATCGCTGACGCGGATCTCTCGCGGGTCGGAAGCATCGATGCCCGACCGGTGGTGCGCCAGTTGATGGAGCATGGGGTGACCTCAATGTCTGGCTCTCCCGCCCTCTTCCGACAATTGGTCGACCACTTGAGGGCCTCCGGCACGACACTTCCCGCGCTTCGTCATATCTATACAGGTGGGGCACGCGTCCCCGCGGGGCTGGTCGATGACCTCGCTAACGCCATCC
>CAZKOI010000193.1:0-4453 GCA_964554315.1 uncultured Enterobacterales bacterium
TGGTTGGTCGATCAGGCATGCGCGTATTGGCCTTCGGGAGCGCGACTGCCTGAACCGTCATTACATCATTTGGGTCAAAGAGCGGTCGATCCGGCTCCAAGAGTTGGCCAAGGGCGAGGAGGCCCAACACGAGCAAGTGTACACCGATGCTCGCACCAATCTCCCAGGTGGGTCGGAAGGAAGCCTCCAAGATCAGCGACTCCCCGCAGGCTGGGTCACCAAGCCCATTCGTGGGATTCCGACCTTGGTGCACAAGGCGACCAACTGAGCGACCTTTTCGTAGGGCACCTTGGCATCGGCCTGAAGAAAAATCTCCTGCTGAGGATTGGCCTTAATGATGGCCTGTAGCTTGGGCTCGAGCTCGTCGATCTTGAAGCTGTGCTTGTTGATGAAGTACTCACCGGAGTCAGTGACACTGAGTACCATCTGCTTCTCAGCGGAAGGAAGCGGCGGGGCATCAGCCCGGGGCAGTTCGACCTTCATTCCCGTGGTCATCAGCGGAGCCGTCACCATGAAGATGATCAGCAGCACCAACATGACATCGACAAAAGGGGTGACGTTGATCTCCGACATCATCCCACGGCCACCGCCGGTCGGTCCTGACATCCCCATGGTTACGCGCTCCGGAAGTGACGCTTGACGATGTTGAGAAAGTCGCTTGAGAAGTTCCCCATCTCGTCCTCGAGGACATTGATGCGCCTATTGAAGTAGTTGTATGCCATCACGGCGGGAATGGCCGCGGCGAGGCCGATGGCCGTCGCGATGAGCGCGTGTGCGATGTCCGGACCAACAACCGCGAGGCTCGCTTGACCGGTTGCGCCGATCTTCTGGAAGGCGAGGAGGATGCCCCAGACGGTGCCGAAGAGACCAATGAATGGAGCGGTAGAGCCTGTGGTGGCAAGGAACGTGGTCATCCGCTCGAGGTTATTGCGCTCAACACGAGCGGCCTTGCGAAGCGCACGACTGAGGTTCTCCTCCCCGTCTAGCAGACCCGTCTTCTCGCCGGCCTTGGCCTTGGTCAGCTTTGACAGTTCGATGTACCCGGCCTTGAAGACAGCGGCTACGGGCGAGTGGTGGAGGCGGTTCGCTTGATCGTAGACCTGGTCTAGGCGCTGGCTCTTCCAGAAGAGGTCTAGGAAGGCCTCGGTGTTTGCGGAGGCATCTCGTATAAGCTTGAACTTGTTGAAGATAATGACCCAACACACAACCGACATACCGATCAGCACGAGCAGCACAAGCTGAACAACGGCGTCTGCAGACATCATCAACTCGACGATGCCTGGGGAACTGATGGCCTCCTCTGTCTGCGCGACAGCGGCCAGGTATATGGGCATAGATACAGGTGTGACGGGATTCATGGGGGGCTCCGATGGTGCAGCTTTGGCATTCGGGGAGGGAACCCCCGAGGAGGGAAGGCGATGCCTCAGGACTGCAGTTGTCCTCCAGTAACGCGTTCGCCCGACCAAGCGCTCATTCCACCGTCGACATTGAAGATCTCCGTGCCGCCGATGCTGGTCAAGAACTCCGCGGCCGCCGCAGAGCGGCCGCCGGCCTGGCAAACGCAAACGATACGATCAACTTGCCCGAGCTCCTTATAGCGGTTGGGGAGTTCATCGATGGGGATGTGTACCGCAAAGGGGCTGTGGTCCGCCTCGTACTCAGACAAGGTGCGAACATCGATGAGAAGGTAGCCCCCGTTCTCTGCCTTGATAAGGGCCTCGGCCTGATCGGAGTCGATGTTTTGAACGGCGGCCGCTTTGGTTGAGGGGGTAGTCGCTTCGGCAGTGGTGGGAGCCGCCTCAGGCGCTCGATTTCCTCGGAGTCGAGCGAGGAGGTCGTCGGGGCCGACACGCCCACGAACGCTCTCGACAACAAGGCCATCTTTGTCGACTGCGACCACCGTGTTCTTGCACTTCGGTAGCACACGTGAAGAACAGCGCATGGCCCGAGACTCAATAGCGAGCGGGTCGTAGAGGATGTGAAAGGCGACGTTCTGTGCCTGCCTGAACTCTCTTAGGTCGTCCGTTCGGGAGGTGTTTACCCCAAAGACGAGCGTCTCGGCCTCCTCGAAATGGGGTATGGAAGCTGACCATCCCTCGAGCCAAGGGGGTACATCAGGGCAAGTGATGGAATCAATAAAAAGGAAGACGACGTTGAGGTGCCCTCGGAAGTCTTCCAGCTTCACCCAGGTACCATCGTCGGAGGTCAGCGAGATGGCGTGACATTGCTGGCCTACCCTTGGGGGCTGCCACGTGACGAGATCCTTGGTTCTGCTAATGAATGCCATGAGGAGGTCTAACCCGCGATGGACTTCATGCCGTTATCTCAACGGCATCCTCGATATGTTTAGGCATGGGGCCATTCCAGCGACGCTTGATGGCGTCGTGCATGGCTACACCTTGCTGGCGTGCAAGGCGTCGGCCGTACAGAAGCCCCATTCCCGCCCCGAGACCGGGTATCCACCGAGTCGCACGACGTCCCACCGCACCCGCTGCGGACCGGGCAAGGGTCTGTATTAGCCATGCCGGTCCATCATGGATCGCGAGGGTACCGGACTCGAGAATCTTGGGAAGCTGGCTAAGCTTGATGTCATCCGACGCCTGCGCAGGTAGTTCGAAGCCCCATGCCTCAGATAGGGCCTGCCGAACTCTGATCTTGCCCAGGTCGGTTTCGGGGTCATGGCCGTAAATGAAGGCCAGCCGCTGCGCTAATCGAAAGCTGTGAACGAGGCGGGCGACGGCTTCGGGAGGAACGCCTGCGAAACCCACCAATCCGCTCGCAGCTCCTAAAATTCCCGAAGAGCGTGCGGCACTGTCGATCAGATAGCGTGCGGTCTTATCGAGGTCTGCAGCGTCGGGGCGGCTTGCGTTCTCGGCACTGTCCCACCTCAAGCCACGTGCCCTCAAGTCAGCGGTCAGTGCGTCCGTGTCGACGCTCATCCTGCGCAAGACTGCGGGTGCGGTGTCTTCGTCGACACGAACACCAACATCACGAAAAAACTGTGCGAGATCCATCAGGGCACGAGACCGTCCAGCACGTCCTCTATGGCTGTGGAGCCATATCGCCCGCGCTCGTCTCGGGTAACTCTCGCCATGGCTGCCGAGGGGTCATGGGTGAAAAACAGGCGGCCATTACGCTCGACGAGGTTGTCGAGCAGTCGGACCTTCTCCTCTACCAAAAGCTCTGGGAACCTGTCGTACCCCATCGTTATTGAGCGATGTACCCATGGGCGCCCTGGAATGAGGTCTCCTGCGAACACAATCGGGCCCATCGAACCATCGATCTCGGTCAGGAGCATGCCGGGAGTGTGACCATTGGAGATATGAAAGCGGTACCGTGGGCCCAATAGTTCATCCGACTCTCCACTCACGATGTGCAGCCTTCCGCTTGCTGTGAGCAGGTCGGTCAGCTCGGGGATGAAGCTAGCTTTGTCCCTTGGGTGTGGATGAAGGGCGCGCTCGTACGCGGCCTCGCCGACGACGAAGGTGGCGGAGGGAAAGAGGAGACGGAGAGGAGTCTCGGGCTCGTATGCGCTAAGGAGTCCACCGGCGTGATCGAAGTGCAGGTGGGACAGGACGACAATGTCGATGTCGCCGTGGTGAACGCCTAATAGCGCCAGGTTCTCAAGGAGTACGTGGTGAGATTCATTAACTCCAAAGCGAGACCGCATGGTCGGATCGAAGAAGGCTCCAATGCCTGCCTCAAACAGAATCAGTCGGTCTGCCTCTCTGACGAGGAGCGCGCGGCAGGCGAGGTCAATGCGGTTGCTGTCGTCGGCTGAAACCCATCTCTCCCAGAGGGCTTTTGGCGCATTGCCAAACATGGCGCCGCCGTCCAGTTTCTGGCTGTTTCCAAGAACGCTGTATAGTCGTGGCTCCATGAACTAGAAGCTAACCGCAGTCGCCTTCGACTGCCGCGTTAGATGCCGCAATCGAACTCAGAGCCCAGGTCGCACCCCGCCTCTGGAGAACGATCTCATGTTCGTTTAGCCTGGCTCTGGCTTGGTTCTCTCCGATCTCCCACCCTTTGTCGATGATGGCGCAGAGCAGTGCTGGAGTCGTACCGTCAGGAGTCTTCGCCCCGCTCGCCCAGGCCGAGCGCAGGCTGAGAGCGAGTGAGAGCGGATCCTTCGCTTCGGCGGTTTCGGGGTCAGCCGCGGGCAGCTCTGACCACAGCACGCCGCGGGGCATCCACCCTTCGGCACCTGCGTGCGGATCATCACAGCCGGTACATCGAACCAAGACCCGCCCCTCGCGGATTTGGTGAACCTCGACCCTTAAGCCCAGTTTGTCGATGACAACGAGATTTTTTCCGCCTGGTGCGACGAGGGTGAGCGGTACTGCAGCAGTCCAAGCAGACATAGGAAGGTTACGAGCCGTGTCCTCAATATTGGGCCCTGAAGCGACAGGCATGGCCCCCGCAAGATCGGTTTGGGGCGCCACTTCAGGTGCCG
>CAZKOI010000193.1:4463-6996 GCA_964554315.1 uncultured Enterobacterales bacterium
TGAAACGATCAGAAAAAGCAGGATGAAATTATTCACCTCGGGAGGTTAGCATCCCGCCATGTTGAAACAGGGTGCAAGAATCGCAGTTGTCGCTCCAGCGGGGCGATTTGACAAAAAACGCCTCAGCCGGGGCATGCAGATCCTGCAGGAGTGGGAGTATGCGGTCGTGCCAGGGCCCAATCTCGACGCGGCGCATCGTTACTTCGCGGGAACGACAGAGCAGCGGGTCGCGGACATCAATTGGGCGCTCACCGACCCCGACATTGATGCGGTCTGGTTTGCTCGGGGTGGGTACGGAACCGTACAGGTGCTTGACCACATCGACTGGGACTCCGTCGACGACCGACCGGTGATTGGATTCTCGGATGCCACCGCGATGTTTGCCGCCATGGTTGCGCGTGGCGTCGGCACGCCGATTCACGCTCCGGTGATTCATTCCCTGTCGGACCACGTTGATGAGGCGTCCCGCCGCGCACTTCGGCACTGGATGTCCAGCGGTGTCGTGAAGAATTTCCCGGGTAAGCGACTCTGTGGACACACCGAGCCGGTTGAGGGCGAGGTGGTCGGTGGAAACCTTTGCGTCCTCACCAGTCTCGCGGGCACGCCCTGGGCGATCGATGCGAAGGATAAGATTCTCCTCCTTGAGGACGTGGGTGAGGCGCCGTACAGGGTGGACCGCATGATCACGCAAATGATGGGATCGGGGGCGCTCGATGGGGTTCGCGGGATCGCGCTCGGGACATTCTACGGTTGCGAAGCCCCGAACGACGCCGGCTGGTCGTTGGGCGACATCCTTCGGGAGCGACTGAGCCCACTGAATATCCCTGTCGTGGCCGGGATGCCCGTTGGACACGGGCCGAACAACTTCCCATGGCGGGTGGGGGCGCATGCCCGATTGCAGGCCAATGGGCTGACGTGGACAACGGGCGTCTAGGACAACGTTCCTTTGCTGAGGTTGACCGTCTCCTCGATGAGGCGGTGTCCAGCGGTACTATCCCGGGTGCGAGCTACTGCGTGCGAAGCTCTACGTCGGTCCACTGGACGTACTCGACCGGGTCGGCTGAGCTTAGGCCCAAGCCCCGCGTGGCCACGGACTCTACAGCCTGGGACCTGGCGAGCCTCACAAAAGTCCTTGCCACTACACCCATCGCAATGGCGCTGGTCGATGCGGGGATACTGTCAGTCGGAGACCACGTGCGTCGCTGGCTTCCTGAATGTGAGCCTGACATCAAGATTGCACACCTCCTCTCACACTCGAGCGGCATGCCGGCTTGGGAGCCACTGACCTCCGCGCTTCCGGAGAGCATACCGGGCACCCCCGAGGCCAGGGAAGCGGCACTGGCTTTTGCGAGAAAGATGAGTCCGCTTGCTGCGGCAGGTGAGAGATACGCCTACTCAGACATTGGTTTTCTGATGCTCTGCGACGTGCTCGAGCGAGCTTCAGGTGAACGACTGGATGTTCTCTTTGAACGTTTTGTTCGTCAGCCATCGGGTGTTGACCTCCGCTGGGGGTGGCCAGATGCTGCTGCAACGGAAGATTGTCCTCGGCGGGGACGGGTGGTCGTTGGAGAAGTCCATGACCTCAATGCTTGGTTGATGGGCGGTGTATCGAGCCATGCCGGACTCTTCGGCACCGCTCAGGCGGTCGCTGCGCTAGGCGCTTGGCAGCTTAGAGCGTTCCTCGGTGAGACGGGCGAAGGTCTGGCGCCAGGCGTTGTCCGGTCGTTCATTCAAACCCCCGGGGCGGGTAGCCACCGACTTGGATGGGACGGTGTGAGCCCGGGCGGTTCTGCAGGACCGCTATGGCCGGACGACGGATTTGGCCATCTGGCATTCACGGGCTGCAGTCTTTGGGTTGCACCACGGCAGGACTGCATCGTTGCTCTGTGCACCAACCGTATCCACCCCATCGTTGAAGGGGGAGCTAAGCCGGGGGCGCCACCACATCCTCGGTACCGGGCATTCAAGCAGCTTCGTATTGATGTGCATACGGCAATTGTCACCGCATTGAAAAGGTACAGTGCTTGGCCCCGCTGACATCGTGGGCTATTGACGGCCATTGAGTAAGGTGGGTTCTCATGTCAAAAGAACGGCGCTGGTTCGAGCAGTCTCCTCCGAAGCCAAAGGCGGGCCCAAGGCCAACAGACGTCGCAAAGGTCAAGGCGCTCTGGAACCAGTGCCCGTCCTGTAAGGAAGTTCTGCAGAAGGATGACCTCGACAATGCGATGCAGTGTTGCCCACACTGCGGTCATCACCTCAAGATGGGCGGTCTAGAGCGGCTCATGACCCTCATCGATGAGGGGACCTTTGTACGCCACGACCAAGACCTCGGACCAACGGACCCGCTCAGCTTCTTTGACAGCAAGTCCTACGGCGAGCGCATCGCAACGACCCAAGCTAAGACGGGTGAAAACGACGCCTACATTGCGGGGTCTGGAGCGATTGATGGCGTCAGCGTGCAGATCGGTACCTTCAACTTCGGCTTCATGGGCGGGTCGATGGGATCGGTTGTTGGTGAGTTGATTACGCGACA
>CAZKOI010000194.1:0-6959 GCA_964554315.1 uncultured Enterobacterales bacterium
CCCACCGAGTTTCGACGCTTTGCAATCGCCGCGCTGGAGTCGGGTGTGGTGACGTTTCGGCCGACGGGGGATGACGTCCTCGGCGTGATCGCCGCGATACCCGGCGGGCTCTTGAGTGGCGTCGTCGCGATCGCCGGCGGGGTCGGTGTCGTGGGCCTGCTGGCGGCGGGAGCAGGGTTGATGCGGACCTCAAGACCCGGCCATCGACTGCTCACGCTGGCCGCCGTGGCGGGGCCGTTCCTCGTGATCGCCGCGGCCCCCATGGCCAGGGATCAAGCGGGACCCTTGAGCAATTTCCTGTTCCTCATGCCGACCCTTGTTGGACTCATTTCTCTCGGCGCGCGCGCGATTCCAAGCGGCCGATGGGCGGGATGGGCACTCGGGGCTTTGATCGTTGCCGAGACGGCGCTCTCGCCGCTTCGAGCACCGCCGCCGTACTTCATCGAGGGGTCCGAGGCCGCCACTCTGGCGACCACGATGTTGAGCCAGCAGCCGCCTGCCTCGGGGACGGTCGCAACGGACTTCTCGGGTCGAGACGTGGTCATGGGCGCAGGTCTTGAGGTCGTGGCGTTGGGACCTCCATGGATGGGCCCAATTCCTGATCATGTAGACGGCATTCTCCTCAGCAGTGTGGGTGCTTCGGGAGAAGATGCGGGCCGAACGCTCAGTCTCCTCGAAGACCCCGCGTGGAGGGTGTCATGGGTCGTTGGCGATGGAGAGATTGCAACGAGCAAAGGGATGCAGCCGGAGCTGCCGCGACGCGATCGAGGTTGGTACGTCCTCCTCATCCGGGATTCACCAAGCCCATGATGTGGATGCTTGAGGTCAATGATTGCGCCCCGTCTCTCGGCTCGACTGTGAGCTTTTGTCGCCAGATATGGTGACTTTTTTCGATAGACCGAGGCGCGGGCGCGCCGCTTCTTGGTCGCTCAACGTCGATTGGGATTGCACCCTATATTCACGGAGTCGTAAGCTTCGCCAGATCGCTGCTATTGGCGGATCTATGCCAGTTTTTTGGAGGCATCATGAAGCATTTTTCATTCTCAGTCGTCCTCGGACTCTTGCTCGCTACCGGCTGCGGTGGTTCAGACCAACCCACGGCGCCGGCTGCCAAGGCGCCCGCCCCAGCCGCTCCACCGCCTACAGCAGCGCCCGCCGCCCCGGCCGATCCAGCACCGGCCTCAGCGGACGGCGCCGTCGATGCCTTTGCAGGGTGTCCAGCCGCGATGGCGGAGTACGACGCGTTTGTAGACCAGTACATCAGCTACATGAAGAAAGCCGCGGAGGGTGACGTGAGCGCTCTGGCGGAGGCTCCAGCGCTCATGGAACAAGCCAACAAGGCGGGAACCGAGCTTGCCGCCGCCCAGGGGGACCTGACCGTTGATTGCTTGAAGAAGTACAATGAGATCAACAAGAAGATGACCGATGCCGCTCTAGAGATGAGCGGTGCTAGCGCGGCTGACAAGGCCGATGTCGAGGATGCACTGGAGGCCGCCGAGGAGGCCGCTGAGGCCCTTGAAGACCTTGAGGATGCGGTCGAGGCGCTCGACGATGCCGCAGAGGCTGCAGCATGCATCGAAGAGTGCCAAGGCATCTCGGATGCGACCGAAGCCGCTAACTGCGTGGCAGGATGCATGTAGGCGCGCTTAAGTGTCACAGACTAGGGGCGGTGTGAGCGCCGCAGCGCATCGGTGCTGTGGCCCGCGCCGCTCCTTTGTGTAGGGCTATTCGGCCAAGCGGTTGCGCCGAAGACTTCTCGGATGCGCGCATGAACCGCGGGGTCGTAGGCCGACGGGTTTAGCTCATGCCGACAGACCTTCGCGTCCACACCAAAAAAAACCGCACAGGCCAGATCCTGTGCGGTTTTTTTGCGCGAGCCCCGCAAAGAGCCCGCTTTACTCGTGCCTAGCAGTCTTCTGCAAGGTCGAGGGCAGCCTCACAGGCCTCAATCTCCTCGTCGGAGGCGTCAGCAGCGCCCTCATCGTCTACGCCCAAACAATCAGCGAGCTCTTCACAGGCGTTCTTCCCGCAACCGGTGGCAAGGAAAGCAAACAGTGCAAGATATGTCGGTTTCATGGTGTCTTCCTCCGTTTTCAAAAGACACGGGGAGTGTAGGATAAGTGACCCACAAATTGAACCCTCTCGGGCGAGGCTTTTTTTTTGTAACACAGAGTTGGGTGTCTTCGAGGAGTCCCGGGCGTGGCCCCACCTCGCCGGAATCGCTTCAGTATGTGCCAGGGGGCCAGGAAAATCGGCGTTGCGGGGCGCTCTGGCGTCGCTAGGTCGGGGCCGAGCCACTCCTAGAGGCCCGTCTCGACCGGTTAGCATGAACCCATGACTGCAGACCCTAAGCGCTACGCTCTCCCCACTCGCCGTGTCGTGATGCAAGGCGGACTGGTCTCTCTGGCGGCCTTGGTCGCGCCCGCAGGCCTCGGCGGGTGTGCCCAAGGCAAGCGTCGACCTCCGAGCGCGGAGGACACGGGTGATGAGATCATGCCCGGCTTGTCTAGGCTTCGGTCCCTGATCGATGACATCGGGCCGCTGGGCGCAGCCAATGCGGATGGTCTGCGGCTCCCAGAGGGCTTCACGGCTCGGGTGGTCGCTCGCTCCGGCGAGCCTGTCCTACCCGATGGCTACGTCTGGCACTACTGGCCGGACGGCGGCGCCACCTTTGCGACCGACGACGGGGGATGGATCTACGTGTCAAACTCGGAGCTGCCCATCACGGGCGGTGTGGGTGCGCTGCGCTTCGACGCGGACGGTCAACTCACCGATGCGTACCGAATACTCGACGGAACCAACGTCAACTGCGCGGGGGGACCCACGCCTTGGGGCACGTGGCTCTCGTGTGAAGAGGTGGGAGAGGGGCGTGTCTTTGAGACCGACCCCTGGGGTGAGGTGGACGCCGTCGAGCGCCCCGCACTGGGACGCTTCAAGCACGAGGCGGCGACCGTCGACCCCGAGCAAGGGTGCGTCTATCTCTCCGAGGATGAGAGCGATGGTTGTTTGTACCGCTTTGTGTCTTCGGCGTTCGACGAAGACGGTCACCTGAGCTTGGTAGAGGGGGAGCTTCAGGTCGCTGTCGTTGATGACTCGGGCGGTGTCTCCTGGCTTCCTGTGCCTGATCCGCTGGCCGAGAACGGCATTCCGACGCGGCAGCAGGTCGCCGAGGCGGCACAGTTTGATGGGGGCGAGGGCATCTGGTGGTTTGAGGGGGCTGTGTACTTGTCCACCAAGGGGGACAGTCGAATCTGGGCCTATGACACTCAGCGGCAGACCCTCAGGATCCTGTACGATCGGGCCACGGCGCCAGACCCCGACGCGCTGTATGGCGTCGACAACCTCACCGTCTCGGCGTGCGGAGACGTGCTTGTGGCTGAAGATGGCGGCCAGATGCGCATTGTGGCCGTCTTGCCGAGCGGCGAGCTCAAGCCCCTGGTTCAGATTGAAGGCCAGGACGAGTCTGAGATCACGGGACCTGCCTTTGATCCGTCAGGGACCCGCTTGTACTTCAGCAGTCAGCGTGCGACCGGCACCTTGGGCGGCATCACCTACGAGATTACCGGACCGTTTCATGCCCCCATGGCGGACGACGAGACCTGCTGAGCGTCGCCTTGCAGCGTGTGAGGCCTGTCGGGTGCCCGCTGCATGGGGGGGGGCGGGCGAGTCGGGCAGGATAGAGAGAGTAGACCTCGGAATTGAAGGGGGGTGATGAATGAGAAAGCGAGATCGACTCAAGAGTCGCATCAAGCGGATAATGGGGGGGAACGTCCATGGGCAGCCCTCTGGTGTGGCCACGCCCTCACCCTCTGCACCCCCTCCAATACAACCGGCGCCTCTACCTTCGCCACGATCGACGCCCTCCAAGCCCACACCGTCGGGGCCCGCGCTGGCCTCCAAGGATTCGCCCGCCGCCTCGGCGGATCTCGAAGCCGACGAGCGGGCAGAGAAGGCCGCCAAGCACGTCGAGCGGACCCGGGTGGCGATGCTCAAGTTTGTGATTGACCAAGGGGGGCAAGCGAGCATGGCGGACATGCATGAGCTGAGCGAGCGGCGTTACTTCATCGGTCACAAGCGGTTCTCCGACCTGATGGAGGGTATTGTCGGCGAGGGCCTGATCGACTTTGATCATGCCTCCGGGATGGCCACCATCACGGACGCGGGTGCGGCATACGTCGCGGAGTAGCGCCGAGCAGGCAGAGGGGCCTCAGTCGAGTTCAATAGGAGAGGAAAGCCGGAAGATCTCGACGGGCGCGGGCACACCCTTCAGGGGGTGAAGTCCGATGGACTCGACGCCGCTCCCCAGGTGCTCCGCCACCTGGGCCGACACGAGCAGCGGCTCATCCATGGCACCTGCCACGCCCTGAAGACGGGCCACCAGGTTCACCGCGTGACCCATGACGGTGAAGTCGAGGCGGCTGGATGCGCCGATGTTGCCGTAGACCACGTCACCCAAGTGTATCGAGATTCCCGCTCTGAGCGGTAGCGCGCCACGCTGAGTGCGCGACTCGGACAAGTCAGCGAGGTTCTTGAGCGCCACCTGCGCCGCTCGAGCCGCAGCACGGGCTACCGCCGGGGCGTCCCGGTCAGGGGTCAGCCGGAAGACCACCAGCATTGCATCACCCATGAACTTGAGGATCTCCCCCCCTTCGGCCCACACGGGCTCCGCCATACAGTCGAAGTAGCGGTTCATGACATCGATCATCGGAAAGGAGCCCAGCTCGGCCATCATGGCCGTGTAGCCACGCAGATCGCAGAACCAGAGTGCTGCGCGAATCCGCTCGCCTTGGCCGCGGGTGATCTCGCCCGCCATGACCCGGTCACCTGTCTGCCGGCCGAGATAGGTCTTGAGCACGGTGCGGGCGAGCCGCTGGGTCTCGACCACGTTGATCAGCAGACCCAGGACGCGAAAGATGTGAGAAATCCCGCTAGAGACTTCCGGTGAAAAACCAGACGGTGCTCGCGTGCACAGGGTCAGAATCGCGGGCGTCGGGCCATCGCCATAAGGGACCGGGAACCCGAGGTAGTGGGTGAAGCCTTGGGCGCGGAACTCCCGCAACACGGGGAAGGCGTCGTCCATCGATGGGTCGCTCAAGTCGAAGTCAACGGACGCCTTCTCGTCCACAATGAACCGAATGGGGCTGTCCAGGTAGGTGGGCTTCTCCATGTCTTCTCGACGGACAGGCACCTCGAGGGAGGCCGCCATGCTCGAGTCCCACAGCACGGCATATCCGCCCATCTCAGGGTGTACAGCGAGCACGCCGAGGTTGAGGCGCTCGACGGGAATGCCTGCGCTGAGTAGCTTGGCGACCAGACCGTTTGTGATGGATCGAAGATTGCCATGGGTTGCTGCCGAGTCCAACAGCCACTCTGTGATGTCTTCAAACGGGTTCTGCACCACGGCCCTCGTCGCACGGATTATGCGCGACTGTGACGCCGATTCCAACCGCAAGAGGTCGACCCTGACGGAGATTTTTCGTGCGCGCTCTCGAAGTCAGGTCGCTCACGGGGCGTGGGCTCTCGGTGAGTGGCGCCGCTACCTGCCGCCCCAGTCGTCCTCGGGTCGCTCTCCGTACACGGCTCTCCCCGTGATCAATAGAGATGCCCCAATCTCTGTCCATGCATGGCCGCGGAGGTAGGGAACATAGAGCTTCATCAAGGTCGAGCGGCTGTGGTCGCGACGCAGACGCTCCTGCAAGAGGTTGAGGCGGTCGAGGCGATAGACGACATCCTCGAAGGCCATGCTCAGGCTGGCCTTGCGATCCTTTGCCAGGCTTTGGCGTGCCAGGGGGAGCGCGCACGAGCTGGCCTCAAGCGTGGGCTCGGTGAGCGGCATGACCCGCTGGGGAGAGACTTCTCCCGGCCACAGCGCAACGGTGGGGAAGGCCAGCTTGATGGCGGCGGCTTCGTGGAGCGCAGCACAGAGCCCGAAGGTGTCGGGGCTCAGCGCTGAGATCTGTGCCCACTGTCCGGCGCCGGCGTCGGCACCCCCAGCGAGCAGATAGGCCGTGGCCGCGACCGCGCGCTGCATCGCGCGGAGATCGTCTTCCGTGGGCACGGCCCAGGCCGTTGACTCCATCAGTCCGCGTTCGACCGCTGCCTCCAGGGCACGCCGCTCGAAGCGCAGGAGGGCGATGGCCATCACGGTGTGGACCACCGTCTCATCGGAGTGAATCAGGCGGGCCAAGTGACGGACCTCTTGCAGTGCGGGCAACACATCACCCGTCCGGAGCCCCTGCAGGAGGCGAAATTTGGCCAGGTCCACCAGGGCTACAGCATTGGGCGCCGGCTGAAAGGTGCTCAGGTAGGCTCCTGAGGGCACGCTCTGCAGGTAGGCCGCGTAGGCACTGCGAGTCGCTTGGTGGGTGTCCTCAGCGCGGGGCAGGCCGCCGGCCTCCCAGTGGTCGTAGGCAAGCAGCTGTTTGAGGATAGACAGGTCGCCGATCTCGACATCGTCCGGTGCGGTCGACCAGTGTGCATCTCGTCGATTGAGCCGGGGCGCATGGGTAACGTCACTCCACCACACGGCCTCAACCGCCGGGGTTCCGTCATCGAGGCCGATGTACGGGTTGAGAAGCGAGCCGGCGTCTCGCGCACGTGTGGGCATCTTGAGGACATCCAGCGCCGTGGCGCGTTGCAGATCACGAATCAAGCGGTCGGTCTGCTCGGGGGTGAGCGGTGGCACCTGCTGCAGCGCCACGGCATCCCTCATCACGCTTCGGTGAATGATGAGTCCTGTCACCGCCGAGGCCGCCAGCACGACCGCGAGAGCGCTGAGGGTGGCCCGCGATGTGAGGAGCCGGCCGGCGCGTCGTGAGGCGCTGCCGGCCGGTGCATCGGCGTCGAAGATCTGGCCGCTTGGGGACACGAATTGAGCCATCATGACCGCCGCCAGAACGACCCAGGTAACCAGGATAATGGCGTGGTTTTCGATCGGCAGCGAGAGGGACAGGGCACCG
>CAZKOI010000195.1:0-6922 GCA_964554315.1 uncultured Enterobacterales bacterium
GCGAACGTAGGCCTCGCACCCAACGCTCCAGAAGGCCTTCATGCAGTCCTTGAGGCGCATCCATGATGAGGAAGCGGTTGTTCATCTCGCGGCAGTGCGCGAGGAGCTCATCGTATAGCGCCTCCACATCCGCTCGGATGCCGCCGTCCCGGTCAACGTGGCATCGCATGTACGCCGCGCTGGGTGCCAAGAGAAGGGCGATGTCCTCCTCCGCGCGAAGCCGATCGAGGGTCGGCGTGAGGACGCCCATGATCCCAGATGGCAGCCGGAGGTCCTCCATCGACTCTACACAGACGCCAAAAACGTGGGCGGTGTCACCACCATTCTCAAAGAATGAGGAAACCGCACGCTGGGTTGCCGCGTCGAATCGATAGCGATCCGGATGCTCGAAGAAGTCGTGGGAGCGTCGCAGGTAAACTTCGATGAAGTCTCCCGCTGAAGCACCTGGCGGCCAGCGGCTCTTATCGATGAAGCCGACCACACCCGCAATGTCTGAGCGCACGAGTCCCGTGTTTCGACTCGACGTTCTGGTGTGTTGGACCACCAATCCCGGACGCATGCTCTACCCTCAAAAAGAAGGGCGCCCAACCATTCTGGAAGGGCGCCGTAGTCTACCGGTTTGAGTTGATTCGCTCATTGATCCCGGAGATCTCCTTCACCCAAGCATGCCGTTCTTTGTGCGGCATCTGCATGATGGCATCCCGTTCCCAATGGAAGTGGTAAGCGATGAACGCTACCTCCTTGAAGACATTCTCCAAGGGGTAGCTTACGATTCCCCCAGGCGACCAAACTCCTTGTCAAACTTGGCCCCGCACTCGGCACAGGTGACCTGCACGGTAGCCTCGTCTTCATTGATCCGGTTGTACATCTCTTCGAGGAAGCGGAGATCGCTCGCGAACATGTTCTCGATGATCCCCGTGTTGACCTCGTTGAGATCACCGAGCCGAGACACCACCCGACTGAGGAGAACGATGATGAGGTATGCCCGGTTACGCTGCACACGGAGGTCGTTCAGAGGAACAATCTCGTCCTTAGCGTTGGCCAGGCGCATCACGCCCTCACGGTGCAGGTTTCCCTCCGCGTCGACGTATCCACGCGGCAGGATGAACTCGTACTCGGTCTTCAGTTCCATTAGGCCCTCTCAACCTTCTCGATGGCAAGCTCCAGCTTCTCAATGGCCATCTCGCTCGAGTCGCCGTTGAGCTCAGGAGCATTCCACTTGCATGGCCACCCTTCGTAGAAGTTGTACCGCGCAACCTCGGTCTGCCCGTCTTGGTCCAGAATGATGACGGAGCCAGCACGGCGGTCAATCTTTCCGTCCTCGATGTTCTTGCGCCACTGAAACAGGTCGTCTGTTGCAGTGTACCCACGCTCGAGCACGATGTTGGAGTAAGTCGTGCGTCCAGGCTTCTTGCGAACGATCATGTCGTTGCCTTGCTTGAACTCGATGATCTCAGTCTCGGAGTCCATTCCGGACACCGACTTGAAACCGCCGATGATGACACGGTTGTCGTTAATGACGCCCTGGATTTCCAGGAGGAAGTGATAACTTCCATACAGTTCTTCGGTTGGCATAGTTTACCTCTTGGTTGATTTGCCCGATGCACTGGTGGTCATGCACAGAGCGGATTGCAGTCAATGGATCAGACTTCTTCGATGAGTCCTCCACCATCCCATTGACCGATACTGAACACGACAAACTCGGCAGGCTTCACCGGGCAGATGCCCACCTGCACGTTGACCTGGCCCGCATCGATGAGGTAGCGGGGGTTGGTCTCGCTGTCGCACTTTACGTAGAACGCCTCTTCCGGCGTGTCGCCGAAGAGCGCACCGGAGCGCCACACACGCATCAGGAATGCGCGGACATCACGGGTGAGCTTCTTCCACAGCGTCGAGTCGTTCGGCTCGAACACTGACCACTGACTGCCGACCATGATCGACTGCTCCACCATGATGAAGAGACGACGGACGTTGATGTACTTCCAAGAAGGATCCGACTTGGTGGCCAGCGTGCGCGCACCCCAGACACGGATTCCCCGATCCTTGAACTCGCGAACCACGTTGATTCCGCGGTCGTTGTACTGACCTTGCTCAAGCCGGTTGATGGTCTGACTCAGGCCAGTAATGCCCATAGCGATCTCGTTCGCTGGCGCCTTGTGAACACCTCGCTCACCGTCGACCCGAGCCATGATGCCCGCGATGTGGCCGCTGGGTGGCACAAAAACCTCGTTCCGCTCACACTTCACGAGCTTCCTCCGGTTCGGGCCGGTCACCTTGAGGTGATCTTGGTTGCCGTTGAACCAGCTCGGCTTCGTCGTCTTGAACCATGGCACGTACATCGCACCAAAGCCCTTTTCGGATGCCGGAATGGCCATGTTTCCATCAGAGACGATGGGACCATCGAGGATCGCAAAGCGGTCCTTGCGGATCTCGCAGTGCTCCAGCAACTCCTTTTGCTGAGCAGGAGCAAGTCCTGGCGTCGCCATAATTGCCATGTCGTCGCAGTCATCGAATGCGTAGAGGCCGAGCTTGTCCGCTTGGTTCTCGCGAATCGAGCACTCCAGGTCGGGCGTGCCCATGAGGTACACGTAGCACTTGCCGCCGCCGTTATCGTAGAAGCCGTTGACCGATGCCACGAAGTTGAAGACCGATGGCTGGGACAGGAAGTCCTGAAACTGCTTCTTCAGTGCAGCGTCCGTGGCCAAGGCCTCAAAGACGGCATCGGCCGCTTCGTCCGGGTCGTCGAATGAAGAGCCCACGAGGTCCTCAATCGGCTGCGTCTCAAGCAGATACTGGGCAAAGAAGCTCTGGAGCCAGCGGAAGAACTCCGCCTTGTTGGTGATGGCCATGGGTGGAATCGAGTACTCAGACCGCATCGCTGAGCCTGACGCACCGGAGAAGTCAAAGCCATACACCTCGAGGACATCCGCAGCGGTCTTGGGCTGTGCCGCCTCAAGCGCAAACGAGTCGTGGAGTTGGTTGAGCAACTCCTCCACCAGTTGGTCGTTCTCCGTGACCACCTTGCCCTTCACGTCCATGATGACGTCCGCCACCTCGGCCGAGGCCTCTTCCCAGGTGATCTTGATGCGTCCCTTCGTTCCAGGCTCAAACTTTGGCGCCTTGGACCCCGACTTCGATGCACCATGGAGCTCCAGGTACTTCTTCACATCCTTCACTTGGTTGCGCTTGAACTGGAAGGCCGTCGTTAGTGCGGTGGCCGCCTCGCCGGCGTCGCCCACGACCTTGCCTTGTTTGTCAACCAGCTGCGGAATGACTTTTCCAGACAATTGCTTCGAGCCGTCGCTACCTGCGATTGCTACGGCATCCTCGGTGGGCTTGAAGTCAAACAAGCCCAGGAAGCCTGGGACGCTTGTTGCTACCGATGCGATTGGCTTCGGGCCGCTGTCGACCTCACGAATGTAGACGCCTGGGGTCTGGTAATCCATACCTTCCTATTCCTTTGTTTCGGTTGGGTTTTCGGGTTGTTCCTCGGAAATCTTCCGGAGGTTTTTTGAATCGGGTCCTAGAGGCTTTCGGTCTATGCGCTGTGGCCGGTTCCCAACGAGGCGACCAGACTTGGCAGCAATCGCGGGTTCCGTGTTCGGCGCGTCTGAGCGACCCAACCTCGGAATCCGGATTGTAGTCCCTCCTTCTCCAGCGACAAGAGGACCGGCAAGAGCAACCCTCGCTCGGTAGGTCAAAAACGGCCTATACGGGGCTTCTTGGATGCTGAAAAAATTGATCGCATCACCCACCGTGAGATCGTCACAGAGTGCGAGCGAAACCTTTTCCATGTAGAGGTCATCGTCCGCGGGATCCGCGTTGAGATCGTAAGGGCGGCCAATGCTGTCCACAATGCGGCCGTCAGGAAGGTGAAATTTTCTCGGTCGGTAAACCAAGTGGGTGGCTTCGTTCAGCGCAAGCGTCACCCAACCGAGCAGACGCTCGGCGTCGGACCGGAACTTCGCGTGGACCGCGACGAGATAGAACAAGTCCATCATCAGAGGCGGCCGATGGTAGAACACCTCGTCGGCGTTCGTTCCATCCCCCTTCACGAAAACCGGGGCCTGGCGGAACCGCTTGGCATTCTTGAGGTTCGGGTTCTGCGCAGCTCGATACATGTAGATGTAGACGACTTCCTCGCGGTCCTTGGGAACAAAACTGAGGTCTTCCTCAAACCGCGGCACTTGCTCGGCGACGTCATATTGATCGATGAGGAACTTATGGATCGACTCCGTCACCTCGCCGATCACGTTTTGGCCCATGGTGGCGCCCTTCGCTGGCATCGAAATCGTCACCGATCGCCCCTCGCATCGAGGTAGTCGCGCAGGCTCGCTCGTGGGCGCGGCTGCGCTCCCGCGTGTGTCCGCGTCGCTCGCGGCCACCTTGGCCGCTCACCTTGCTCGAATGCGGCCCGAGTCTCCGTCCCGAACGGCACCAACTCCAGCTTGGTCTCGGAGCGCTGGCGCCAGGGCTGCCCAGGTCGGGCATACGTGGTCTCCTCTGCGTAGGGGTGCTGAATCAGTCGCTTGAGCTGTGGCGCGTTGGGCCCAGCTTCCACGATATTGCGGCTCCGTCGCTGCTCGTGGCGAGGGAGCTCCTTGGCCTCAAACACCTTCACCGTCCGAGGCGGTATCATTTCCGGGCGAGTCGTACGCCGCACCATCTCGCGCTCGACTAGGAGGGACTCCCCTAGATGGATTCGCTCCAGGCGCCGCGTTGGGTCCATCACACTCTCCACGGCTCACCGTGCCCTTGATTCGCTGCACGCTACCTGAGGTTGATGAGCCCGGTCAACCCCAATGCTACAGTCTTCACATGCAATCAAAAGGCAAGTCCGAAAAGACTAAAAAATCCGGGGCACAGGGCGTAAAGAACGTGCGTTCCGGTGCAGCAGGTCGGGACGGCGGAAGCGCGCAGCTAAGAACCATCGCAAAGGTGATGGGCAACGAGCACCTCCGTGATGCGCTCCAAGGAACCGCCCAACAGCGAGATGCGATGCTCGCTCACATCTGTGAACGACTGAAGGTACTCGAGAGCGCTCAGTCCAAGGAAGAGGTCGCCCTGGGCAAGGAGCGCGAGTGGTTTAGAGAGGTCGCGCTCGGTCACGAGGGGCACTCGCTCCCCGATCTCACCCGCTGGCATGAGAGTGCACAACTGTACAAGAGGGCTGGAGAGGCGCTGGCTCGGGGCCACCTCGGACGAGGCGCTCAACTCCTGCAGCAGGCGGCGGAGGCCGAGCAGCGGGTCTTCGACACGACGCCCGCCTACGTGAAGGCAGAGTTTGAGGAGCACGAAGTGTCTGTGAGTGCTCCGGAGGCCGCGGAAGGCATCAATGACGAGGCCAACTGCTCAACCTGCGAGACCCCGAAGGATCTCAAGATTGCCGACCAGATCCTGTCTCGAAAGGATCGGATGGCGAAGGCGCCCCCGCTCCCAAGAAGGCGACCCGCCTGGTTCGAGGAGCACGAGCAAGAGGAAGAAAAGAAAGACGATGAAGACTGAAAAAGGCCTCGTCGATCTTCTCAGCCAGCTCGTTGCCTACCCCACGGTGAGCCGAACACCTGTCGACGCGATCGCGTCAGCTCTCGCCCAGCGTGCAGAAGATCTCGGCGCAAAGGTCGACATCCTCGAGACCCGCCCCGGAACTTCAAATGTGATCGCCCGATTCGGGCCGAGGGGCAGCGGAGGCCTCACAATCTCTGGGCACATGGATGTGGTACCCGCCACTGGGCAGCTGTGGACATCCGATCCGTTCGAGCTCACTGAGCGAGAAGGTCAGCTATTCGGGCGAGGAACGGCGGACATGAAGGGCTTCATCGCAGCGACGATGACGGCGCTGGCGTCGCTTCCGTTGCGCAAGCTTCGACGCGAACTCGCGCTGGTCTGGACCCACGACGAAGAAGTGGGCTGTATCGGCGCCGAGGCCCTGGTCGACCGATGGAGCAGTCAGGTGCGCGATCTCCCGAGCGACACATGGATCGGGGAGCCCACCGACTTGCAGATTTGTCGCATGCACCCCGGCCACTGCACGGCCGAGATCACCCTCGTCGGGCGAGCCGCCCATAGCTCCCGACCTGGCCTCGGACTCAGCGCAATAGCGCTCGCGCAGCGCGCGCTCGCAGAGCTTGAAGGCCTCGCTCGTCACTGGCGAACCGTTCGGGCATTCGAGGAACTGCTGGAGGCGCCGTTCACTGTCTTAAACGTCGGCACCATTCGGGGCGGCACGGCGATCAACATCGTGCCGGACCAGTGCGTGATTCAAGTCGGCTTCAGGCCTCTTCCGGGTGCAAACCCAGACGCCCTCTTTGACGAACTGGAGCACGCCCTGACGCGAGTCCAGCAGCACGCAAGATTTCACGGCGGCGATCTGATCACCAACCGCGTACAGACTGGACCGGCTCTCCTAACGCCAGAAGGAACCCCGCTACACCGCGCACTCTGCGACCATGCGACCACGCCCACGCCTGCCGCCGCACCCTTTTCTACAGACGGCGGCCACCTCCAGCGACTGGGTCTGGAGTGCCTGGTCTTCGGTCCCGGGAGCATCGATGTTGCGCATCGTCCTGACGAGCACATCGGCCTTGAGGCTCTGTCGTCATGCGTCGACTCCGTGAAGAGTGTCGTACAGCAGATGTGCGCTGATGTTTAGGTCATGGCTTGACCTTCCGCCCGCGCGTGAGCAGACTTGTCGCGACGGGACCGAGCGATGGCGAAGAAAGACCGTGAGACCAGTGCAGTAGACCGCATCGAGGACAGGCTCGACCGCGCGGAACTGCGACGCGTAGCGATGCCCGATGGTGGCGAGGTTTACCGGGGTGCGGTGGCATCAAAGGCACTGGACGCCTTGGGAGCCCGCGCCTTCACCGTTGATCGCACCATCATCGTTGGAGATGACTTCGATCCCTACAGCGCCGAGGAC
>CAZKOI010000196.1:0-6900 GCA_964554315.1 uncultured Enterobacterales bacterium
CTCTGGGTCGAGCTCAAGGGCGCGTTCGAGCTCCGCCTTTGCATCCCAGGGGCTATCCTTGGCCATGTAGACCCGCCCAAGATTTGCGTGGAGGGTCGCATTATTGTCTGCACCGTCAATTGTGTTCAGCGCTTTCTGGTAGACGAACTGCGCGAGATCCAACTTTCCGAGGTCGATATAGACCAGCCCCAAGTTGTTGTACACGTCGATGTTGTTCGAGTCGGTCGCTAGCGCGCCTTTGGCTTGGGCGATCGCTTCGTCATGTCGTCCCATCTTCCGAAGAATACCGATGGTACCGACCACCAACCTGCCGTCCTTGGGCGCACTCTGAAGACCGGCCCGGTAGTGTTGCAGCGCGCGACGGTTCTGGCCGTTGGCCTCGGCAAGCGCCGCGAGATTCAACCATGCACCGCCGAGCGATGGCTCTACCGCTGTCGCTCGGAGGTAACTCTTCTTGGCACTCTCAAGATCACCCAGGCGATGGTACGCCAAGCCCATGTTGAATGGCACGTCCGCACGATCGGGGGCCGATATGAGCAACGGCTGAAGATCGGCCAGCGCAGCCCGAGCATCGGCTTCTGTCTTCGTCGTAAGGAGAGCCGCAGCGCGCGCAACGAGCTCGTCGGGCGTGAGGACGACCGCCTCAGACTGACTGGCGGCTTCGGCTGCTGCCGGCGGGGGAGCCTTCGGGCCGCAACCAGCGAGCACGAGTCCGAGCACAAGACCAAAACGTGTCATTGCCAGACCCCCGGCTGTGGTGCCTGACCACCGTCTGCAGGTGGAGCCTCAGGTACGCTTGACCCACCAGCCGGAGCTGCTGGCGGCGTTGGCTGGTCCGCCCCTGAACCGGCCGGTTCGGCGACGGCCGATACCGGTGACATGGGTCCCGCCATCGGAAGGAGCGTGGAGTCCCCGACACCCCGAATCTCGGGTACCTCGCGCGCAAATTCGCTCGGGAAGGACTGCGCAAGGAAATCCACCGTCTTGGTGGTCCAGTCACTCCACCTCTTAGCACCCTCAGCCTTCTCAAGGACGGCCTGGAGACGCGCCTTACCCTTGTCTTCGACCGGAATCCGAAGCTCGTCGAGTGCCTCGTAGTACATGTCGAGCATCTCTTCGTCCATGTCCGCAGGCTCCGGAACCTCAAAGAGCATCTTGGCGAATGAGAGATAGGAGGCACCAAGCGTGTACAGGGCAGCAGAGGAGTAATCGAAGTCAGGGAAGGCCTTGATCAACTCGAGGCACTGCGTCTCCAGAGCGTAGAGAGCAGGCTTTTTGATTTCGTTAATCAGGGTTGCGTTCTTGTTGTCATCCGAGGTGAATTCGTACTGCTGGAACTCGGCAAAAGCCGCGGCGACGGGGCGGTAGGCCGCAGCAGCAGCGTAATGAACGCCCAGCGGACCGAGCTGCCCACCCGGAGCGAACTCGTTGTACGACTCCAGGACCCTTGCCCATGCGTCTGATGCCCGAGGATCGCCCGCCTCCTCCGCGATCTTGGCCAACTCGTAGTACGACGCAATCGCATGGTCTGGATTGGTTCCTCCCCATGACTGCAGGTAGCGCTCGTAGAAGCGCTTCGCCTCGTCCGTGCTCACGAGCTTCCACTGGTCCGCAGCAGACCACATTGCCGACTCGGCATCGAGCTGGTCACGGTTTTCTTCTGCGTATTTCTCGAGGTTCTCTGCAGCCCCCCGATTGTCGCCGAGGCCAATTCGCAAGAATCCAGCGTTGTAGAGTGCAGCAGGGGCGTTTTCATAGGGCTTGGCCGCAGAGCCGGAGCGTTGGTAGAGCATCTCAAAATACCGCACAGCCTCGTCCAGCTCCAAGGCGCTGGCGTAGTTGTGGGCGATCCGCTCGTAGATCGGCCAGGCCTGGTCATCGGCCTCGTACGTGCCGGACTCGATGCGGTCGATGTAGTCCTTGAACAGACCATTGGCTCGCTCCAGCGCGCCGATGATCTCAAAGTTGTTCGCCGCGTTGTAATGGGCCTTCTTGATGTGCTGCGAGTTGGGGAAGTCGGTCATAAAGGCGAGGAAGGCCTCAGCAGCCTCCTCGCGCTTTCCATCTTCGATGTACTGAGCAGCCATCTTGAAGGCCGCCCCTTCCTCGAGGTTCGTGAAGTTGAGGTTCTTGGCTTGGGCCGCCTCAGTTGCACCCAGCGACATTCGCGCGAACTTGCCCGCCCACATCCTCACCTTTGCGAGGTCGCCCTCATCCTGCCAAGAGTCGACAATAAGGCTCGCAGCAAAAGCGGCCTCGTCTTTTCCTGGGTAGCGCTTGATGACCTCATGGAGCCGCTCTCGCGCTTCTTCAAGTCGACCGTGGTAGTAGTAAATCTGACCGGGGATGTACAACAAAGCGGGCCGCGCATCATCGAGAGATGCCCCGTAGTCGGCGTCCTGAAATTCAGCGTCGACCAGCATGTCTGCCGATTCAATGAAGGCCTCGTGCTCGGGCGAGAGCGCGTACACAGACCATTCCTGTCCGGTTTCGGAGGTCTTACGCTCCACCTCAACCGCATTTTCGGGGAGCGACTCAATCTTGCCGTAAGCATCCACCAGGACCTTTCGGCGAACGTTCATCAGGTTCCACATCGAGCCGTCGCGGTACGGGTGGTCCTTACCCTTGAGAAGTTGTACGTATTCGACACCAGCCTCTTTGAGCCGACCGCTCTTGAGCAGCGTGTCAGCGAGGTACCACTGAATCTCGTAGTAGTCCTTCGCAAACGGGAACTTGTTGAGGTACTGCGTGTAGAGGTCTGCGGCCCGACTGTAGAGCGCTTGATCTCCTGCTTCGGCTGCCTTGTTGTGCGTAACAATCGCGACCTGAGCAAGAGACTGCTCGATGTACCCATCCGCGACCGCGAGGGCGTCGGGGTTATTCCGATTCGCGTGAGCCCAGGCTGAGTCTCGGTTGAAGAGGTCGTTGAGCTTGGTGATTGCAGACTCAGACGCGTCGATGTCTGGAACATCGAGGGAGCGATACAGCGAGGCCACGGTCCAGAGGTAGGTTGGATTCTTCGGCTCGTTGGGCCAGCGCTGCAACATCGAATCGTAGACACGAATCGCATCCCGGTAGCGGGTCTGCTGCATGAGAACGTCCGCCAAACGCTCGTATACGTCGGGCTCGTAAACACGCTCCCCGATCCGGCTGTAGAAGGCCTTAGCAATATCGATTGGGTCTCCGCCGGTGTTGTCGGAAATATCCGACAGCGAGATGGCCGTGTACTCCACAGCCTCGGGAGCGGTCGCTGACCGCTTGCCCGTTCGCATGAACTTTTCTTCGGACCAGTCGAGCAACTTGGCGAGCAAATCTAGTGCTGTGTCGTAGTTGGAGAGCTTGTAGTGCGACCAAGCAAGCTTGTAGAGACCGTTCTCATAGTGCTGACCTTCAGGTGCATGAAGGTCTACAACGCGGCCGTAATTCTCAATGGCCTTCGCGATGTTGTGATTGTCGAAGTAGTGTTCTCCAAGCGCCATGTGCGCCGATGCCGCGAACTCTGAGTCTGGGTAGTTTTCCACGAGGCGAAGGTACGAATCCCGCCCCTTGTCCTCGTCCCCTTGGAGGGTCTCATCACGCTGGTAGATGAAGCCCAGCATGTAAAGCGCGCCATCGGTGTTCGTGTAATCGGGAAAGCTCTGGGCGATTCCCTCAAAGAGTCGAACGGCGCGTCCATGGTCCCGCATGGGTGCCTCGGGCATACTGCTCAGGTCGACGTCGCCCGAGAACATCTTCTCGAAGGCCTCGGACGCATCCGCAAACGCCTCCTCTTGCTCTTCGTAGTAGAGATCACCGAGCAAGAACATAGCATGGGCGGTATGAGAGCTTCGGGGGTACCGAACCAAGAACTCCTCAAGCCGAGCGACGGCGTTGCTCCGGAGGGCTACCTCTTCTTCCCGAAGGGCATCCACAGGCCCGCGGTACCCTGCATTTAGTGTTTCCCGCTCGTCCCTCTCGCGACGCTCAATGATGCTTCTCGCTTCATCATCGAACTCTCTCATGCGGTCGGAAAAGCGCTTCACGGTGCTCTTGAACGCCACCACTTGCTCGTCGCTCTCACTGCCCCCCGAAGGCTCGGCAGAGGAAGACTGAGCGCCACCCTCTGCTGAGGCGTCGACTCCGGTCTCCGCCCTTACCAGGGAAGAGAGCATGAGCATCGCGACGACCGACGGAACGCGGATCATTGCCCACCATCCTTAGTGCCCATGCGCTGTCGAATCATCTTGAAGCGGTCGTCGAGCTCTCGCGTTCGCAGCGCCCGCTCCTCGCCCAGCCTCTCTATCTCGTTGGAAACCTGAGATTTCCGCGTCCAGTACACGTCAACGATGCCCCGGTCGGCGCCCATGACCGTCTCATTGAACTCGCCCTCCACCCGACCAATCCCCTCTCGAGTGACGTCCGCTGCCAGCGTGTCCGCGGTGCCTGAGACAGCGCCAAGCTCACTGTTGAGAGCGACCACCGCGTCCATATGCTTGGTCAACTCGACCCGCATCTGTTTGAGCTCGACGGCCTCGGCACGCTCCAGCTTGGCCATGACCGCCTGAGCCCTCTGCTCTACAGCAGTCGCTCGCTCCCATGCGACATCCAGTTCACCGAAGACCGCCTCCTGCCCTGCCAGTCGGCGCCGAACCGGAAGGACGTCTTCATGGAGCAGGCCTATGTCCCCCCCCAGCTTGGCTCGCAGGACGGACAGGTCCCCGGGTGACCTGACGGCACCCATCACTCTCGTTTTTGTGGCTGGCGCAGCCGCATTGGTCAACCCACCCATGTCGCTGGCGAGAGAAGCCTCCAACTCGGCTATCTCGCGGCGAACTTCCATGAACTCCGCCTGCGAGAGATCGCCCGCATTATCGCTGAGGCGCCGTTTCAACTCCTGGAGTTCTGCCAACTGTTGAGCGGCCACTTGGCTACCGAGAGAGGCCGAGCGCTGAACGGCATCCACCTGGCGAGCGTAAGCCCCTTCCCGTGCGGCAGCGCTACTCTCGGCCCTGCGAATCTCCGCGAACCGACGGGAGAGGGCATCAAACGAAGTCCGCAGCTTTGCGAGCTGGTCACCTAAACCCGCTGGTGGCTCGGCCTCCAAGACGGCCAACTCGGCATCGATGACGTCCAGTCGGAGCTTCAGGCTGTCGTTTTGCACCCCACCAATTTGTGTACGACCCGCGAGGAACGTACCCACACCGTGCGAACCGCCCTGAATGATCGGCGCGATCTCCTGAATGAGCGCCTTGGTCGAAACCAAGTCCAGATCCTGCCGATCGAGTTCTCGACGAATCTTCACAGCGCGACTCACCTGCTCGTCCTCCGCGAGCAGATTGACGGCAAAAGCAGGTATTGCCTGGTCGACCTCCTCAGGATTTTCCGTCTCAACCAGGGAGTTGAAGAAGTCATTCGGCCGCGTCGAGCTTCCTCTTATGTCTTGCAGGTACTGTTGGACTGGCCCGTACTTCTCAACCACCTCTTCGTAGCTGACCAAGGCCCTTTCGTACGCACCTCGACGCATGTGCAGATGCCCGAGCAGCAGCCGCATCTGAAACGCGTACTGGTGCTCAGGGAAGGCAATCAAGAAAATCTCGATTTGATTTACCGCATCAAGCCACTGTTCTTGCTTGAGATAAACCCACACCAACTCGTAGAGCTGCTCCGCAAACTGGTCGCTCTCTGTGGTCACTTCGCGGTAATACCGCTGCGATGACCGATAGTCGCCCATCTCGTAGTGGATCCGACCGAGGGCCAGCCTAGCCAGCTCAACGACTTCACTCTCGAGCGCCCGGCGCGCAGCGAAGTCCTCGATCCCTCCCGCACCAAAGTAGCTCTCTGCCTTCATGGGAGGGACGTGCTGCGTGACACGCTCAAACTGCGGGATCGCTGAGGCCAATTGCCCCTCGGCCACGAGGACTGCACCCATGAAGTAGCGAGCCCGTGTAAACATTTCGCTTGCCTCTGACACCTCAGCGAACAACGACTTCGCGCGCGTCAAGTCACCCTGATGGTAGAAGCTCTTCCCCATTGAGTACCGCACCTTGTCGGTCATCGGGACGACGCTCGTGACAATGTAGCGATTGTAAACCTCGTAGAATCCCTTGGAGTCGTTCAGGTAGCCCATCGCCTCCAACTGCCTGCGGACCGCATCATTGAAGAAGGGATGAGTCTCGCCTGCGCGAATGATGCGACCGTAGGCTTCGACCGCGGTCACCAAGTTCCCGTCCTCCATCAAACATTCAGCCAGGTACCACTCTGCGTCCCGCGCCGTTGCGGAGTCCACCAGCGCATCGGACTCCACCAACGCGAAAAACGATGGACATGCCCGCCGATAGTCCCCCACCAAAAACGCAAAAATAGCGTTCTCAAAGCGGACGTCGGCCGCATGCGCGCCAATCAAACCCCGACGGTGCTCGTACTCGCGCTCAAGCGCCGCCAGACGGCCCTCTACAACGGCCACACCGCGACTCACCGACTCCAGCCGGAGGTCCAGACCGGACGCTTCTGCTCGACCCGCAACCCCCAGAACGAGGACCACCAGAGCAGAGGACAGGGCTCGCCTGATTAGGACCAACGCTTTAATTCTCCTGGACCTTCGTCTCAGCGAGGCGCACGCAACTGGTCTCGAACCTCACACTCGGGCGCTCAGTGAACGAGCGGCCGATGCCACCTCGCTCGTCGAGAATCGACCGAACCTTGCAGCTCTTGCCATCTTCGGCGACGAACGCAGTCGAGGCCTGGACATTGAACACGTAGTTGCTGACATAGCTAAAGATTCCGAAGCCGTTGCCACGAAGCTTGATGTGCACTGTCAGGTTGTGGTTTCCTGGCGGGATCGGCCCCTCGAAGATCCGCAACTGCTTTTGCTTGTCGAGCGCACCGGTGGTGTCCACGCGGCTAAACTTGCCCTGGCCATCT
>CAZKOI010000197.1:0-6779 GCA_964554315.1 uncultured Enterobacterales bacterium
GCGATCTATGCCCTCGTCCTCGGCAGCCTGATCCTGCCAACCGCTCTCCGAAGAGTGAAGGGGCGAGAGCGTGACTTGATGCGAGCCTTGGCGTCGATAATGGCCTCTGCCGCCGTCGGCGTATGGGTCATCTGGAGCCTATACAGCCCCTACGAGACCAGCGAAGCAGAGAAAGCGGCGAGTGCAGCGCTTCAGTCCACCAATGCGACGGACCTCAAGCTCTGGTGGCGTCACATGGGTATGGCCGATGGTCTTCGAGATTTCACCCAACCCCCGACGTTGATCCCCAACATTCTCCTCACCTTTTCCATCATTCTGTCGTTGGTGGCTGGTCGACGAGGCGCGATGTGGTTGGTGGCGGGCCTGGTGATGCTCGCGCTTAGCTTTGGAACGCGCCAGAACCTGCCCACACTGCTGGACGCCTGGCTCGGCGCCCCTGCAGGCGCCTTGGGGGCGGGAATCCTCCGGCTGAACGAGTGGGTGTATGGACTCCCCATCACCGGAGAGATCCGATTTCCTCGGCGCTGGTTGGTGCCGTCCGCGTTGAGCCTATCGGTGGGAGCCAGCCTTGGCCTCGACCGCGTCTTGTCCCGCTGGGTCCGACGGCCCGTCTTGCAGCTCGTCATGGTCGTGGTCGTGGCGCTCAGTGCCCTACACATCGGACTTCGAACATCTCGGGTTCACAACCCCTTTCCCCACCATTCGTACCCCACGGTCGCGTTCACGGAGACCATCGCTGCAGCCGAGGACAGCGGCGCCGTCCTCTTGCTTCCGATCAAGCGCTCGGTCCAGGCCGGTGCCACCCGGGATAAGCTCCCCGTCTTTGCAAGCCTGGGCTCCGTGCTTGCCAGTGCTGACGACCTCTACCTGCAGATGCGCCATGAGCAGAGGATGGTCAGCTTTCCGAGTCTCCAGACGCTGGCCGCGCAGCCCATCGATGAGGACGTCCTTCGAGTCTTGAGAGACTGGTCCGACCTGGCTGTGGCGGACACCCCAGGCCGAGGGATCCCTCCCAGCGCCTTCGACCCTGGCGTGAGGTTTCAGCGTGACAAGGGCTTCCGGAAGCTCCGACAAGAAGGCCTCCGCTGGATCGCGGTTGACCGCGCTGCCTACACCGAGGAGGGCATGACGTTGTTGCGCGACCAACTGGGAAACAAGATCCTCAACGAGCAGCGCTTCAGCGAAGGAACCGGGGTCGTCCTGCTGGAGCTCTCACCCGCACCCATTCTGGCGACGGAGGGCGAGTAGACCCAGCAGCCCCAAGCTCCAGAGTCCCAGCGATCGCGGTACGTGGCTGCAGCTACCCCCCTTTTCTCGCGGCTGATAGGCGATGGGTCCCGTTGATGGCGCCGCGCCTGTGGAGCTGCCGCCCGAGCCGGTCGCCCCCCCAGCCGCTTCAAACTGATACGCATAGTCGAAGGTCTCGCCCTCATTCCATGCTGGGCTGCTCACCGTGATGACCATGTAGATGTTCTCTTCGGTTCCCGAGGCGTCGACGGTGACCTCCCCTTCCCCTGCCGTCACGGGCAGGTCGAGGTACGAGACTCGACTGTCGGTCTCGATCACCGCGCGAACGCTCCATGTGGCCGCGGAACCGTCGCTGCCCGCTGCGTCACCGTTGAACCGCAGCGTAATCTCCCCCTCAGGCGGGCTGAACATCCGCAGAATGTTGTACCCAAAGCGCTCCGGAAGCGTCTCTGTCGGAGGGGATCGCCAGGCTGACCCGGTCCCCGATGACGACACCACCTCCGCCACCCGACGATCGCGATCGCCGTGGCGGGTGGAGTCTGCAACATAGTCTAGGTACGGCCCTATATTGTCGCCATGAAAGTAGTCCCACGTCGCGTTGTGGGCGGCAAAATCACCAAAGACATCCTCGAGATCGTGTCCCGCCTCCTCGGCCAGCGCGTCCGCTAGGAAGTCCATGGGGTCCTGGTCAGGAGAGCCAAGGAGCCATGAGTCACGAATCGTCGTCCAAGAGGTCACATGCTCCGTGAGGTAGCGAGGCCAAATGGCTGCACCATACTGGTGATATTCCTCGAGAAGGCCCGCAGAAGTCAGCCCCGTGTAGGCGTTGAGCTGTCGATGCGGTTCGAACGCATACCCATAGAGGAACGAATAGTAGTCTTCCGTCCCGGGGTAGACCTGTCCCTCGACCCACATCGCCGTAGCCTCCCACCACCACTGAACGCTGCGTCCACTGGTGTAGGCACCCTCAGCATGCTGGACAGCATGGTAAAACTCGTGCGCGACGGTGGTCTGACCAAAGTCGAGATTGTCGAAAACGCCCTGGGAAAGAACGATGATAGGCCAGCCGTCGTCGTCAGTGGTGTAGTAGCCGCCGACGCCAAAGGCGGAGGGCGTACACCCTCCCGAGTCACCGACGTACACGTTGAAGAGATAGTCATCCGTACCGTAAGGCGCCGTGTGGCCCATGATGTCGAGCTGGTGACTCCAGCTCGCCTCGAGGGACTCCATAATGAGAAAGACCTCATCATCGGCCGGCGGCGCATCGAGACCCCACTTCAAGACAAAATTGTCCGAGATCTCCTGCCCTACACACACGCCCGCCATGGCATCTCGAGTCCCCTTGAGTGCGCTGGGTGGACGGGGTGGCAGAGCGAGCGGTTGGCTCTCCGTGAACACATCAAAGTGGTCGAGCGTGCCGCATCGATCGGCGCTGCTGGTCCCCAGCGACGCGAGGATCACGAGTGCGGCTGACATGGTCGACTCCTTGTGTAGACCCCATCGTACACCCGTTGCTCAACCCTTGCGTCGTATGTGCGTGAGCAGGTCGTCGACAATTCGAAGCGTCATTCCCCAGATACGCGCGCCGTCAAGGTCGACCCGTGGGAGGATGACCGACGCACCCTGATAATCAAACTCGAACGTACCCCTCCCCTCTCCTTTCAGCATTCGCTCCAGCGAGAACCAGAAGAAGTCCGCCACCTCCGTCCGATCGAGGTGCACTGCAGGGGTCTCATCAATGACGAACACGTAGGGGGAGACCACCACCCGGGGCGTCATGTCCGGGGAGACGACCTGGTCCAGCATGCCAAGGCAGCGTGCCGCCGAGAGGTCCACACCAACCTCCTCCAGCGTCTCGCGGCGAGCCGCCGCCTCCGCCGAGCGATCGATAGGGTCTACCCTTCCGCCGGGCAGCGCGATGTGGCCGCTCCAAGGGTCCCGCTCGTGCACGGCACGACGGATGAATAACACACATCCGTCGGGACGAATCACCACCGCGACGGCCGCCTCTCGGGCACCCGCCCCTCGAGCATCGCTCCGCCCCGGGCGGTCTCTGAGCGACTGGGCGAGGATTTCGGTCATCATGAATAGCAGATAATCGGACTGGACTGGGTTACCCACGGGAAACCAAGGATGACCTGTGCAACAGACCGATACCGATACAGACCAGGACGACCGCGAGGGCGGCGAGCGGTTCATGGACTGGCTTGGTGAGGTCGCACGCACCTGGGGCCCAGCCATCCTGACGGTGCTCCTGATTCGTTCGCTCATCGCAGAGCCCTTCCGGATTCCTTCAGGGTCGATGGTTCCAACCCTGGCGATCGGAGACCACATCTTGGTGACCAAGTACAGCTACGGTATCCGCTGGCCGATCACCCGCATCCCGATGACGGACCTTGAGACACCCGAGCGTGGCGACGTGGTCGTGTTCATCTTCCCAGGATCAAGTGAGGGCAAGCCGAGCTACTGGGTGGACGTTCCCTTCCCGCCCTTCAACTCGCACGACTATGTGAAGCGAGTGATCGGCATACCGGGGGACACTGTCGAGGTGAAAGACAACGTGGTGTACCTCAATGGCGTCGCCCAAGAGCGCTCCCATGTCGCGAAGCGAGACTTCGTCGACGACCGCTGTCGGACCCACTCCACGCGGGAATTCGAGGAAGACCTGAGCGGCCACAAGCACGCCATCCTGAATGCCACACGATACGGTCTCCGCATGAGTGACCACGGGCCCACGACTGTGCCTGACGGCCATGTCTTCGTCATGGGCGACAACAGAGACCACTCGGCCGACTCGCGCGTGTGGGGCTTGGTGCCCCTTCGAAACATCAAGGGCAAGGCTCAGTTTGTTTGGCTGAGCTACGACCGCTGTGAACCGGGCCTGCCCCTCCTCGGCCGAGTCCGAGGCGAGCGTTTCTGGGTCGACGTGCTCTGAGGCGCTCAGCTCTCGTCGATGATCGTATTGCCCGCCGCCGTTCCGATGATCTCGCCTCCATCAAAGGTTGAGACCTCGCGAACCAGCTGGCGATTGGTCACACGAACCAACCTGGAGAGCTTCTGGAGCAGCTGCCACATCAGCTTGGCGGCCAGCTCACTGTCCTGCTTGAGGAGTTGAAGAAACTGGTTGCGTCGGAGCACGAGTAGCTTGGCGTCACGGGTCACGATGGCTGTCGCCGATCGCCTCGGCACGTCAATGAAGCTCATCTCGCCAAAATAGTCGCCCGACTTCAGGTCACCGAGCGATTGGCTCTTCTTACGAATGGAAACTTGTCCTTCTTCTATGATGAAGCACTCGCGTCCCATGTCGCCCTCCGTGAACAAGACTGCACCCGCGGGCACGTCCCGACTCTCGGCCATCTGGCAGACCTTGATCAGCTCGCGGTAGGTACAAAACTGAAACAGACCGACGTTGCGGAGCACCTCCATTCTTCGGACCGTCGCCGCCTCGTCCACCTGGCCATCTTCGCTCTGGGCCTCGATCACGACCACGGAGATGTTGTCTTTTCCTCCTCGAGTGTTGGCCATGGAGATCAAACGGTCCACGGTCTCCGCCGGACCGGTCCTGGGTATCTCTTCCTTCAGCTCGTCCTCGTCGACATACCGGTAGAGGCCGTCCGAGCAGACCACGATGCGGTCGCCCACGTTCAGCTCGAAGGCTAAGTCGTCGACCATTACGTTGGGAAACACACCGAGCGCGCGGGTGATGACATTCTTTGTCGTGATGTCCGCCGCCGCTACTCCATCCGCAATCTGCTGAGCGGCGAGGGTATGATCCTGCGTGAGCTGGTGGATCTCCCCACCCCGCAGCAAGAAGACACGTCCATCGCCTACGTGGGCGATGAAGGCCGTGTTTCCCGCTTGAAGCACGATGTCCATGGTGGTGCCCATCCGACCGCCCTTGCCCGTCATGGCAATCGCCGCCTCATGCACCTCCTTGCAGGCCCGCTGCACCGCGGTGTCCAGGACAGTCTTGACGGCACTCTGGGACGCCTCAGACGGTGCCCGGCGATACAGGTCGATCACGTGCTTGTGGGTTGTGAGCACTTCCTTGACCACATTGCACGCCAACTCTGCGGCGACATCGCCTCGTTGATACCCACCCATACCGTCCGCAACCGCGACGAAGCCGTGATCTGGTACGAGAAGAAAGCTGTCTTCATTCGCCTTCCTGACTCGCCCGACGTCTGTGGCTCCCCACATGGATAGTCTCAAAGCGTCTTCCCCCTTGGAAATCAGCCCGCAAGCGGCAGGCTTCCACTAGTATCGCATTTGCGGTGCCCGATGGGGCGTTAGTGGTGGAGTTAATGCGTCGAAACTGGCTGGGATTGTTCGAGGGCGTCGCCCTCATCGTATGGATAGTCCTCGCTGGCACGATGTTCTTCGGCTCGACTTCGGGGCGTTTGGTGACCTCGATCGATCCCAAGGCACTCAGCCTCGGCCCCAGCCAAGAGCGATGGATGGGGATCTTTTTCGAGGAACAGCACGTCGGCTATGCCCTCTCACGCTCCGCGCCCATCGCCACGGGCGGCACCCTCTTCGAGGGCCGATCCCAGTTTCGTGTCGCGACCTTCGGAAAAATCCAGCAGGTCACCACCGCGGGCACAGCACTGGTCAACGTTGACGGCGCACTCGAACGATTCGACTTCGTCATGCTTGCGGATCAAGTGCGCCTCGTGGCCCGTGGAGAGGTCAAGGGCAGCGAGATTGTGATGGAGGTCGATCAGGCCGGAGAGACCTCCACCCTTCGCTTTGACGTCTCCCAACCCCCGCACGTGGGCATGTCACTTGAGAGCGTCATTCGACAGCAAGAGCTCGCTGTGGGGCTCAAGTTCTCGGTGCCATTCTTCGACCCCCTCACCCTCGCCGAGGGAGAGATGGACATCGAAGTCGTCGGCGTTGAGGTCTTCGCGGACGGGGAGGAAGCGTACTGGCTGGTGAGCCGCTTCGGCAGTCTTGAGACCCGCTCGCTGGTCACTCCAGCGGGAGAGACCCTGCGCCAAGAGGGTGCGCTCGGCATGCAGATGGTGCGGATGACCGCCGAGGAAGCCCAGGCCACATCGGATGACGCACCTAAGGACCTCATCTCTCTGTCCGCTGTTCCTTTCAAGGGAAAGCTCGAGAACGCACGCGGTCTCCGCCGACTCGCGGTCAAGGTCACGGGCATCGACACCGAGCGCGTCGTGAACCAGCCGCCTCAACAGACGGTCGATGGCGCGACGGTCGTGGTCGACATGCCGATGCTCTTGGAGCTGCCTGACCTTCCGGTGTCTGCGCTGCCGGAGGACTGGACGCCCCAGCAGCCCAAGCCGGAGTACCTGGGCTCGTCACCCACGCTGCCGGTTGGACATCGTGACATCGTCGAGAAGGCCACCGAGTTGGTGGGCGGGGCTCAGACGCGCCTTGAAGCGGTGCAGGCCATCAACACCTGGGTGTTCGACGCCGTCGCCAAGGAGCCGTCTGTCGGCGTCCCCAACGGCCTTGAGGTTCTCTACAGCAAGCGCGGTGACTGCAACGAGCACACCGCACTGTTT
>CAZKOI010000198.1:0-6730 GCA_964554315.1 uncultured Enterobacterales bacterium
TCCGCTGTTCCGCCCGGACCCGTGGGCTGAACTGGTGTGCTCCTTCTCGAAGACGGTGACGGATGCGTTTGGGTGACGTAGCCTCAGGGCTCGTGCGATGGACAGCCCAACAATGCCACCGCCTACGACTGCGATATCGGATGACTTCGTTTCCGTGCTCATTGCCGGTCAGGCTATGCCGGTGAACTGCGCCGCCGTGTGTGATTCCGGCAATGGTGTGTGGGGCGAAGCATGGAGACGATTGGCGTGAATCTCGGCCTCGTTGGGTTCGTGTCGCAAGCGTTTACGACCTTGCCTCGTCGAGCAAAGTATGCGATCGCAGCTATCACCCTTGGACGAGTTCTCGTTTCGGGCATCGATATCGCCGCCGTTGTCATCCTCGGAATGGGTGTGGACCGCCTGTCGGCTTCGGGCCCATCGTCAGCCGTGCAGTTGTTGGCCGTTGCCGGTACTGGGCTTGTGGTGAGGTCGCTGTTGTCGCTGCTTCTCAGCCGGTTCTCATTCCAGTACCTGGCTCGGGTGGAGACCCTGATCGGTGCTCGTTTTACGGAGACTGTCTTTTCTTCTCATCAGGACGCACTGGATTCATTTCGTGGGCAAGACCTCGCGTTCGCCTTGTCACAGGGAACCAACTCAATGACAACTCGAGCCCTAGGTTTCACAATGATTGCGCTTGCCGATGGTCTGTCTGCGGTCGCGCTCTTGTTGGCGTTTACGAGCATCTATCCTGTAGAGGGAGTCGTCCTCATAGGACTCTCAATCTTGATCATCGTGCCAGTACAGCGCCTGGTGAATCGACGAGTGATTGAGGCGGCAACTGCCTGGTCAACATCAACTGTGTCGGTCCTACACCAAGTCCAGGAGTTCCAGGCCCTGCGGCGAGAGATCTTTCTCAACTCTGCGTCGTCTCAGACGAGCGACAGTCTTTCCGCTGATCGTGAACGAGCTGCTCATCACGCGGCTCATTTCAATTTCCTCCTCACTGTCCCGAAGACAGTGGTAGAAGTTGGAGTATTGCTGGTCGCCGCTCTTGCGCTGCTTCTTGCCCGTGCCAGCACGACAGATGAGCAGTTCCTTACGTTCGCCGTGATGCTCGTTGCCGTCGCATTCCGGGTCGCCCCGCTTGCGATGTCAGTTGCAGGGGCGCTTGGCGTAATTAGCCAATCCCAAGGTGAGTCAAGCATCAACCGCTCACTGCTTCTTTCAATTGGCGGTTCTTCAAGTGCTGAGTCACCCTCAAGCCCTGAGGCCAGTTCGCCTCGGGTTGCTTTAGAGATGATTGACGTCAGTTACACCTACCCGGGTTCCCAGCACGCAGTTCTCGATTCTGTTTCCTTTTCTGTGAGACGGGGTGAGGTCTGCGCAATTGTTGGCCCGAGTGGTAGTGGCAAGACGACGCTTCTTGAGTGCATGCTCGGCTTGAGATTCCCATCGTCGGGGCACATTCAGATTCTTGGCTGGTCCCCGGAGTGTTTGAGGAGCGAAGCACCTGGAACAGTCGGCCTGGTCAGCCAATCTCCCTCGCTGCGGAGTACCTCGCTGGCTCGGAACGTTGCGATGTTTGAATCTGGGGATTTTGATCGTGATCGGGTGATGAAGCTGCTCGGGCAAGTGGGTCTTAGCGGACTCATTGATCGGCTGCCAGATGGCATCGACACGCAAGTCGGCGAGGGGCGAATCCAACTGAGTGGTGGAGAGAAGCAGCGAGTTGGTATCGCGCGGGCCCTGTACCGGGACCCAGCACTCCTAGTGTTGGACGAGCCGACGAGCGCATTGGACGGTCTCAATGAAGAGGCCATCTTCGAACTGCTGCAAGCGGAACGCCAACGGCGGACAGTGATTCTCATCACGCACCGGCGGCCGGAGGGTTTCGTGTTCGATCGAGTACTTGCCGTTGACGCCGGAAGCGTCACAGTCACCACTAAGCGCGACGATTGGAGTTGACCCAAGAGGTAAGCGCGTCCAGAGACGATTCGGACCGCAGCGAGACCGCCTCTGGACGCAGCAACTCTCGAGCGCGCTCCGCGTTGCGATTGACGTCACCCTGATGAGAGTCCGGCTGTAAGAACGCCTCCGAAATTACTCGTACCGCCGCAAAGGGGCGAGAGTGACTCACGTCGACGATGTGGAATCCCCCGTCCCTCAGGTCACTGGTGCACGCTGAATCGGTCTGAATTGGGATAGTACCGCTTGATATTGCCTCGAGCAGTGATGTGGACAAACCATCGGAGGCGGAAAAGCCGACGTACACACGCGATCGCACAAGCAAATCCCACATCTCATCCGAACTGAGTGAGCCGTGGGGATAACTAATGACGGTGAGGTTTGGGTTTCGCAGCTTGACGAGTACGGCGATCAACCTCACCAGCTGGGATGCGGAGTAGATCTCCAGACAGGCGCCGTCAAGTTTGGGATTGAGGACCGCCCAGGCGAGAAGTAGATGATGAGCCCTGCCGACGAAACTGCTGTAGCCCTTGAGTGCGATAGTCCGTCTCTCGATGAGCGGTGGCTGCTTGATCGTTGGTGCTTCGACACCACCGCAGTTTGGCTCTGGACTGAAGGTCGCACCTGCGAAGCCGAACGAACGCGCCAGTTTCACGTCGCGCTGACACTCGCAGTAGTACAACTGCGCCTCACTGAGAACTTTACGAATCTGCCGTCTATGCCATGGACGACGCTGAAACCAGTAAATATCCGAGCCCCAGTTGACTACGGACAGAATTGGCCGTTGTTCGGTGTTCAGCAGTTCGAGTGCCCGAGCCGACAGGTATCCGGCGTGCTGCAACTCCACAGCGTGGACCACGTCGGCTCCGAATTCGTCAATTGTAGAGGCCAACATGCGGGCCCGGACGGCGCGAGGAACAAATCGTTGAAAGGCGCTGTGAATCGGGGGATTGATCCCTCCGCCACTATGGATTCGGACATTCAGCGCTCCGTCCGATCGGATTACATAATCCAGAATCGGATGAACCGATCGATATGGAACTGACGGAAAGAGCAAGACCTCGGCGTCACAGTCGCGTCCCGCTGCCAGCCAACGGGCAAGATGGGGGCTCGCGAGCATACCGACGACCACGATTTTCGTTTTCTGTCCTGTTTTCCTCACCAATGACTCATCAAAGCACATCAATGTTCATGCGTGCGACCAGTCGATCGCAGTTCGACCCGCATGCACGGCGGTCACCTCGCGTCGTCTTCATTCATGAGGTCAGTTACCTCGACAAGCCGTTGTTCGAGATGCACGAGTTTCCGGAGGGTCTCGCAGCAAGGGGCTGGAAGGTCGATTTTATCGACTTCGACGAATACGCCGCTCGATCACGCCGGCAGCGTGAACCGGCAAGCCGCCTTCATGCCAGCCATATCGATCTGAGCAGTGTGCCCTCTGTTGGATCAGGCATCTTGCGGCGCCTGATTGCAGTGCTGGTCGGGTTCGTATGGATCCCGTTGAAGTTGCGTCGCTGGAAGCCGGACATCGTTGTGCTGTATGCGGTGCCTACCTTCGGATGGCAGACCGTGCTCGCCGGCCGAGTACTCGGAATCCCCGTCGTCTACCGGGCGATCGATCTGTCGTCGGAGATCCGAGAAACCGTGTTCGGCCGCCTCGTCTCATGGGCAGAACGCGTTGTCGCTCGCCGCGCAACCATCGTCTGCAACAACACCGATCAACTCGGCGACCATCTCCGTTCTCTCGGAGCCACGAATGTCCGTCGAGTGTTTCCTGGATTCGATCGCCAAACCATTGAACACACGAACGGAGACGCCGATGTAAATGAGAAGGGTCTGCACCAAGCTTCGGGTTCAGTGGTGTTTATGGGGACCCTGTTCCCGTTTGCCGGCCTTGAGCAACTGATCCGACTGATGGCCCCGATGCTACGCCGCCGGCCTGACATGAAGTTTCGGATCCTTGGCGCAGGTGAAGCTGAGAGCACGATCGTTGATGTCATCGATCGGGAGTCACTTACCGGCTCAATTGAGATGCCCGGATTCATCCCTTACGAACAACTCTTCATTGAGCTCTCGCGGTCCTCCGTCGCCGTGATCCCATTCGACGAGAGGGCGCTCACTCACGTTGCGCTTCCGGGAAAAGTGCCGCAATACATCCGGGCAGGCCTGCCGGTGGTAGCGACCCCGCTTCGTGGGCTGCAGGAACTCCTGCCGGAAGGCACCGGTGTGACCTACTGCCCGATGGGCGCCGGATTCGTCGACGCAATCGAGGAGTTGCTCGACGACCCTGCCCTCCGGGATCGTTTCGTCGAAACTGGTAACGAACGCCTCGATGCCGTCGCCACGTGGGAGATTGCGCTCAATCAATTCGAGTCGGTCCTCAATGACACCATCACCAAGTCAAGGGGAGAATCTGATGTGGGATGACTCACTCACCTACGTGACTCCGGTGTACAACGGCGCGGACTACATCGAAGGTGTCCTCGCCTCAGTCGCGGCTCAACGCTCTGCCAACGGAGCCTGCTACCGGCACGTAGTCGTCGATGATGGATCGACGGATGGCACCTGGGAAGTGTTGGAGCGTGCCAGCACCGATTCCGCCGGGCGACTCACCACCATCCACAAGACAAACGGCGGAGAGGCGTCTGCGGTGAACCGGGCAATGGAGGAGGTTGAGACGCCTTACGTGTGCATTGTCAATGCAGATGATCCATTGCTCGACGATCATGGCCGATCGATGACGGAAGCACTGGACGCCGATCCGAATGTCGTTGTCGCATATCCCGACTGGTTGATGATCGACTCTCAGGGCGACGTCCTGCTCACCCGGATCACCAAGCCCTATGACATCAGGGCGCTAGTGGGGGACTTCGTGTGCCTGCCGGGACCGGGTGCAGTCATCAGGTGCAGCGCCCTTCGAGGGCCGATGCGCAATGCGCGCTATCGATATGTGTCCGACTTCGAGTTATGGGTTCGGTTGGCGCCCATCGGCCCCTTCGTCAGGGTGCCGAACGTGCTCGCCACATGGCGTCAACATGAGGCGGGGGCAACTACGACAGGAGCTGGGACCCGAATCGCCGAGGAGTTGCTTCGCCTCGCCGAGGAGGATCTGCCGGGCCTACTCGGACCCGACCTTCAAAGGCGCTACGGTCGATCGGCGCGGGCTCATGCCAAGTACTACGCGGCACTTCAGTTGGCGAGGGAGGACCCGCGGCGTGCGCGCAGACTGGTCGTTGCGTCGATCGCTTCGAAGCCACTACCGAGTACCGGTTATGACACTGACCACCGCCATCCCGTAGGAATCGCACTCGCAATGAGCGGGCGTGGCGGTTCCCGGCTCCTCGCACGGGCCGGCCGGATTCGCCGTCGGGCGGCTCGATAGTGATTCAGCCGATTGATGGAGCTGGGACGGGCAATCATCGTCGACGAGTGATGGTCGTAGGGATGGTCGACAGCCCCCACGTCGCTCGCTGGCTTGCATCCCTTACTGACCTTCCGATCGATTTCGTGCTGTTTCCCTCAACGCCAAATCGCCGAATCCACCCCGGGGTCGAATCGGTAGTGAATGCGAGCTCGAATGCAACGGTTCGACTGAGCGGATTTGAGGCGCGACTCGGTCTGGTGATCTGGGCTCTCGACTTTGCAATGGCGGGCCGACTCCGCGCATGGCTGCTCCGGAAACGAATTGCGAAGTTCAGCCCGAATCTCATTCACGCACTAGAACTCCAGCACGCTGGATACTTGGTGTTGAGGGCCGGTCTGCAGCACGGGAGTAGTGCACAGCCGTCGCTCGCGTTGACAAACTACGGCAGTGATCTGTTCTGGTTCAGACAGTTCCCGAGGCACCGAGACCGACTCATTGCACTCCTGCGCCTTGCCGACTACTACTTCGCCGAATGCGAACGAGATGTCATCCTCGCCCGAGAACTCGGCTTTGCCGGGCGCGAGATGACGGTCCTTCCAAACGCCGGAGGAATCCCTTCCGACGTGCTCTCATCAGGTGTCGGCTCGGATAGCTCGGACCGCAACCTCATCCTTATCAAGGGGTACACGAACTTCGTCGGGCGAGCTCAGGACATACTTCGAGAGATCGGGCGTCGGGCACCGGAATTCGAGGGTTGGGAGATCATTGTGTATTCCAGTACCTGGAGGGCTCAATTGCTCTGTCGCCGGATCAAGGCATCGAATCCGGAGCTGTCACTGATGGCACTACCCAAACGTCACCTCAGCCATGATCAGATGCTTTCGCTATTCCGCAGAGCTTCTGTGTATGTGGGCTTCTCGCGAAGTGACGGCGTTAGCACGTCCTTCCTCGAGGCGCTTGCCTGCGGGGCGTACCCTTTGCAGACGTCAACCGCATGCGTTGAAGAGTGGCGTGCCAAGGGAGCGATTTTCAGCACACTGGACGTGAACGATGCCGCACATGCTGTTGACGAATTGGGTCGTGTGTTGTCTGATCCCAGTGCGCTGGAGTATGCGGTTAGCCAGAACGCTGCCGTGGCATTACGTCACCTCGACGAACTCAAGATCGCTCAACAGTGTCAACAGGACTACCGAATTGTTGTCGGCCTTTCACGAAGTTGAATACCCAGCCGAGTTGTTACAAGGAAGATCGCTTTGACCAACATGAGAATCGAACTGATCACGGTGGAAGAAGAGGACCCTTCGAGCCGTTCCCCGATTGGCGTGTGTAACTCAACCACCTTGTAGCCCGCTCTACCTGCAGCCACATACGTCTCAAAGGTGTCGCCGAGGTAGTAGGACGGCATACGAGATGCCAGTTCGC
>CAZKOI010000199.1:0-6714 GCA_964554315.1 uncultured Enterobacterales bacterium
GATCTGTACGGCATCATGCGTGCCCTCCTACAGGGCCTTGGACACGCCCACGCCCGCGGCATCCTCCACCGGGACATCAAGCCCGGCAACGTGCTCCTCGGCAGCCCCGATGACCTGCGACCAAGCATCAAAATCGCCGACTTTGGCCTCGCGCTCACCCAAAATCAGGGCATCTCGCCCGAGACCGCGCTGCGGGTGGTGGGAACGCCGGAGTACATGGCTCCGGAACAAATCGAAGGCTTGTGGCGTGATCAGGGTCCATGGACGGACCTCTACGCGCTGGGCTGCGTCGCCTACGAGCTCGCCAGTGGGTGGACGCCTTTCGGCGGTGACTCGCCTCGTCAAATCGCCCTAGCCCACCTCTCGACCCCCGTTCCACCGCTCCGAGCCATGACCGTGCTGCCCGAGGGCTTCGAAGCCTGGCTCCTTCGGATGCTCAGCAAGGAGCCCAGTGCGCGCTTTCAGTCAGCTGCGGACGCCGCCTACGCGCTATCTCTTGTGGAGACCGAGACTTGCGGCTCCACCCCTATCCCGGGCCCGCAGAGAAAGGAGTCGGCTAGCCCGACTTGGACCTTCATGGACTTCGACCTCCCCGAAGCGCCGCGGCGTCCAGCGAATGCCGGACCTGCGATCCATCCGGAAGATGCCCCGCCGCCTGTCACTGACTGGCGCGGCCTCGCCGACACCTCCGCACCGTTTCCGCTGACAGGGGCCACATTGAATCTGGTTGGCATCAAGCACCAGCGCATGGTCGGGCGAACAGCTGAGCGAGACCAGCTCTGGCGGAACCTGACCGAGGTCGTCCAGACCACCTACCCCCGCGCGGTCGTGATTCGGGGTACTGCGGGCATCGGTAAGGGACGCTTGGTCCAGTGGCTGCAGGAGACGGCCCATGAGACGGGCATGGCCACATGCCTCAAGGCCACCCATGGTGAGCTGCGCGGACCGAGCCATGGCCTCGGCAGCATGTTTGCGCACTTCCTCCACACCCGAGGGCTCAGCGGCCCGCGCGTGATCGAGCGCACCAACGAAGTCCTGCGGCAGCACGGCATCGATGATGGCTTCGATCGCGATGCACTCGGTAGGGCCGTGTTGCCCGCGTCTGGTGCGGTATCACAACCGGACACGGTCCCCGTCGGTAGCCATACGGAGCAACTGGCGCTTTTCGAGCGCATCCTGAGCGGCCTGACCGAGCACCGCCCCATGATCCTGCACCTAGAGGACGCCCAGTGGGGCGATGTTGCGCTGCAGCTCGCCCGCAGGCTCTTAGCAGAGCGAGCCAAGCCACTGCCGGTTCTCGTGGTGATCACAGTCGATGAAGATCACCTGCTCCAGCGCACCCACGAGCATCAGCACCTCCGACAGATCGAAGAGTCACCCCGAGCAGAGACGATCACCCTCGGTCCGCTCGCCGATGAAGACCTTCGCACGCTGATGGAGTCGGTGCTTCGCGTTGAGAGTCGCCTCGGCAGAGAGATTCGAGCCCGAAGTGCCGGAAGCCCGGTCTTCGCCATTCAGATGGTCGAAGACTTGGTCGAGCGGGGCCTGGTCGAGGCAAGCCACAAGGGCTTTCAGCTCAAGCCCGATGTCTCGCTCACCCTTCCATCCTCCATCGAGGCGCTGTGGTCCGACCGCCTGACCGCCTGCATGAGCGGACTCGGCGACGGGGCCTTGGGCGCCATTCAGGTGGGCGCAGCGCTCGGCGAAGTGGTCGAACAGACGGACTGGATGTCGGTCTGCAGCACCCTGGGGATCGAGATTCCGGCTCCGCTCTTGCCGCGCATGACCCGCGCGGGGCTCATCGAGACTCACCCGACCAACTGGCGCTTCAGCCACGGCCTTCTGGCCCGATCCATCGCAGCCAGCGCGGGCGAGCATTGGCGCCCCATCAACCGGGCCTGTGCCCAGATGCTGATGGAACAACCGCCGGCCCCGGGGCTCTCGGCTCGGATTGGACAGCACCTCATCGCCGCGGGCCGCCAAGAAGAGGCCTTGTCGTACCTCCTTCGCGGCGCCAAGGAGTGCTGGCACTCGGCCGACCTCTACGAGGCGCTCAACCTCCTCGATGCGCACGAAGCCGCCATGACCACGCTCGGCCTGCCGCAGTCCGACGCCCGCTGGGGCATGCAGTGGATTGAGCGCGTACTGGTCGACCACGCTCTGCAGCGCTTTGACGTTGCGCTTCCCGTTGCGGTGAAGATGTGCGAGGCAGCCATCGCGTACGACTGGACCGTCCTCAAGGCCCGCGCCTTCAGGATGCGAGGCATGATCGCTACAGCGCACAACGAATTTGCCGATGCGGATGAGCAGTTTGCTCGGGCGGCATCCTTTGTGACGGCGGGCCAGGAGCGGGAGCAGGCCGCGATCAATCGCCACTGGGGATGGATGCTTCGCCGCATGGGGAAAGGTCAGGCGGCACTCGACCGACTGGAGCATGCGGCAGACACCTTTCGCCGTGAAAATGAGCTTCGTGACCTCGCCTACACGCTGTTTAACCAGGCCTCCGTCCAGCTCACGCTGCTCTCCAACGTCGACCTCGCGCTCGAGCTCCTGCAGGAGGCCGAGGCGCTGTTTCGATCGCGCCAAGACCGGCTTGGCCTGGCGCACTGCTTGAACGGCATCGCCGAGATTCATCGGTCCAACAAGGATCTGGACGAAGCCGAGTCGGCCTATGATGAGGCCGCGCTCGCGTTCCGTCGGGCCGGTGTGGACACCGCAGTGGTTCCTATGGCGAACCGCAGTCTCCTCTGTCTCGAGCGGGAGCAGTACGACTCTGCCGAGAGACTGCTCGCCGAGCTCCAGCAGACCATCAAGACTGGCGCGTGGAGCGCCTTGATGCCCTTCGTGAGCGCAGGCCTCCTGGTCGTTGCGGGGGCTCGCCGGGACTGGCCGGCTTGGGAAGAGACGGAGGCCAAGCTCAGGGCGTCGCTCAGTGAGACCCCCATGGTAGAGCGTGACCTGGCGATACCGCTCGAGCACGCCGGAATGGTCGCCGCTCGCGAGGGTCGCTCCGACCTTGCCTGCAAGGTCCTGAAGATGGCTCTGGACCAGTGGCGAGCGCTGGCGGACGATGACGGAATGAAGCGGGTCGAGGAGAGGTTGTATAAACTTGGGAGTTGATGGACGCTCTGAACAGCGAGTAGAGTCTCCGAGAGGATTCAACACCATGAAGCATCACCTGTCGCTCTTCGGGATCACACTTGCCCTTGCCTGCAGCTCCAACGCAAACAAGGGTGCAGGCGCGGGCGGTGAGACCACGCCCCTGCCTACCGACGACACCGGAGGCCCTGGGCCCACGGATGATACCGGCGAGCCTGATCCGGTCAGCGTGGACGTCAGCATCGACCAAGGTCCGTGCGCCGATGGTGGTTGGGGCCTCATCGCCGAGCCCGAAGCCACCCTCCACGTGTCGGGGGATGTCGACGGCCACACCCTGAGTGAGGCCGTCACCGCGATTGGCACCATGGATCGACCGTTTCGTACCCTGGCCGAGCTCGAGGCGTTCTTGATGTCGGGTGAGCCTGTCCCACAGGCGGCGATCGCCCTGTGGCCCGGCACCCACCAACTGAGCGCCCATACGGCACAGGTACTCGCGACCGCAGCCCTCCCCGTCCAGAGCTGCGGTCCGGAGGGCACTGTTCTCGAGGCGGGTGACTTCGAAACCAGTGACGGCGGCGGCCCCTCGGCGGCGTTTGCACTCACCGGTGAGGCGACCCTTGAGCTCGACGGGTTCAGCATCACGGCCCTACCCGGCCAGTCCGCCATCCTCCTGTCGGACACCGCATCGCTCTCCCTTGCTAATGCCAGCATCGCCGGTGACATCGCCGAGCCGGCTGTCCAGGTCCTCGATGGCGCCACTCTCTTGCTTCTCGACACGACGATCGACGGCGGTAGGAATGGAATATGGACTGAGGGAGCCGGAGCGTCTCTCACCGTTGAGGGCTCGGCGATCACCGGGACTGCAGTCGCAGGCATCTGGACTGAAGGCGCAGGCGCATCGCTGACAGCAACGGACACGACAATCAACGACGCTGGACTCGCGGGGATTTGGACCGAGGGCGCAGGTGCAAGCCTCACCAATGTGCGAATCGAGGCCATCACTGGGATCCCTGGGTTGGCCGCGTCTCGCGGGGGGTGGGGTCTGGTGACGAAGGACGCCACTGTGGAGATGGACACCGTCCAGATCCAAGACGTGCAGAGAGCGGGGCTCGCCATGATCAACTCTTCAGGCTCCATCAACAACCTGCAGGTCAAGGACGTCGCGCCCACGGAGGACGGCAAGTTTGGCCGCGGTGTTCAGATCACCAGCCCATGGGATGCGGGCTTGGAGCTCTCCATGACCAATGTCGAGGTGAAGAACGTCTCCGATGTGGGCATCTTCATTAAGAACATGTCCTCGGTCTACATGAGTGATGTCTGGGTTGAGAATGTCGCTGCTGCGACCTATGAGATCGAGCCCGCCGAGGACGACGAGGCCCGCGAGGAAGACCCTGAGTCCTTGGTTGGCTTTGGCGTTCCTGGCCTTGTCGATGGCGACGACACCGGTCTGTATGAGATCGATGTCGACACCGGATATTCCTCCTACTACGACACGGGCTTCTACGAGACCGACTACGACACCGGATACCCCTACTACTACGACACGGGCTTCTACGAGACCGACTACGACACCGGATACGCCCACTACTACGACACGGGCTTCTACGAGACGGATCCCGACGTCGGCGACGTCGAGGTTGCCGATACCGGAGCACCGCCGGTTGAAGAGACCCGAATGACGGAGACTGGCGACGGGATCATCATCGCGCAGCGCGGGTGGCCCGGCGGAACCATCGATGAAATCTCTCCGGACACGGTCTCGGTCACCCTCGAGGGCGAGAACCACTTCACAGCGATTGGCCGGGCCGGCATCATCGCCGATGGCGTCGCGCTCAGCCTGAACGCCCCAGCCTCCATGGATGCGGGGTACCTCCGCGGGAGCGAGTGGTCCGTCTATGCCCAGCACTGCGGGACCCTCAGTTGGCTTGATGTGGATGAATCAGAAGCCCCCGATGCGACCACCTCGACGTCCGAGGGTGAACTCCTCGACTACTATGACGACGCGATGGACATGGATCCGGGCGAGTAGGTCAGTCTGACCGCTTGGGAAGGTCTGCTGGGTTCGCTTGGGAGGCCAGTGTGTCCGCCTAAGGCAGGCGCATCAGTGCGGCACCCGACGATCCGGCCAGCATCTCCGCCGTTTGCTGTGCCAGCGCGAGCGGATCGTGGCGGCTTGGACCCGTACGCGAGGGCTCGAAATTCGCAAAGGCCAGCTCAGGCTCAATGCTGCCATCGCCGACCACCTGTCCAGCGCCCATATGATCAACCCAAGATGACGCTCGGACCTGGCCTGCTGTGTGGATGTCGGTGATGGCCTCCTTGAGGTTGTCACCGACGCCTTGATGCATCGCAGAGCGCTGGGCCGGTGTCACCCCACCGTCGGAACTCTTGGTATTGGCCGGCGCGAGCATGCCCTGCTCACGCACCGCATTGAGCAACTTTTGAGCCCGCATCGCTGCGGCTCTCGGTGTCGTCGCGCGTGGCACCACCGCTGCCTCAGGATGTCAGGAGGCCGATCAGGCTCGAGTTGATGTCCTTCGCCTGGGCGAGCGCCGCGATACCTGCCGCTTGAATCACCTGAAGCCTCGAGGACTCCGCCAGCTCAAACGCCATGTCGGCGTCCATGATGGCACTGTGAGATGAGCGCGCCGCCAGCTGCATCTCCGTGAGGTAGTTGGAGGCTGAATCGAGCCGGCTCTGCGAGGCCCCAAGAGCGGCCCGCTCCGATGCGATGGAGTCGATCGCGCTGTCGATTGCCGTGATGGCCGAAGAGGCGCCGCTGGACGTAGAGAGGTCGACCGACCCGCTGTCCACTCCCAGTGCCGATGAACCCACGTCGCTGAACGACAGTTCGATTTGACTCGTAGACGCACCGTCAAGCCCTACTTGCACGCTCAACGACGTCGTAGAGCCGTCCGTAAGGTTGATGTCGTTGTACTCCGTCGATTCAGCGAGGCGGTCAATCTCGGCCGCGAGCTCATCAAACTCGGAGTCGATGTCTGACCTCTGGCTAGAAGTCAGCGTCTCGCTGGCGCTCTGAACGGCGAGCTCTCGCATTCGGTCGAGAATGTTGCCAATCTCGCCCATCGCTCCCTCCGCCGTCGCGATCATCGACGTCCCCTGGGCGGTGTTCCTGAGCGCGACAGAGGCACTGGAGTCTTTGGTCGCCAGCATGGTCGCGACCGCAAATCCAGCGGGGTCATCCGCAGCCCGGTTGACTCGCATCCCGGTCGAGAGCCGCTCCATGCTATCCGCGAGGAGCGAGTTCACCCGGTTGAGTGAGTGTGTGATTCGGTACGGAGATACACCAAAGTTGATGGCAAAAGACATAAGCCAACCCTCAAGGAACCCCGATTTCCCCTTAAGAATATAGCACACCGTCCGATAAGGGCCACCTTTTCTGCACAGGGTGACGCTGCGTCCCTGATCCTAGGCGCAGCTGAAGCCCCGACGATGCCTCTCTATCAGAGGCCGGTGTCACCACCGGTATCGGTGTCCGCGTCGGCATCTGCATCCGCGTCGGCATCTGCATCTGCATCCGTGTCGGCATCTGCATCCGCGTCGGCATCTGCATCCGCGTCGGCATCTGCATCCGCGTCGGCATCTGCATCCGCG
>CAZKOI010000200.1:0-6699 GCA_964554315.1 uncultured Enterobacterales bacterium
AAGAAGTCGGACAGCACCACCAGCGAGAGTTCACCATGCTTGAGTGGTACCGAGTAAACGCGGGCACTCGCGACTTGATGACCGAGACCGAGTCCCTCATCGCCGCAGCGGCGGAAGCAGTCGGAGTGCCTCGACCCCGGTTTGTTCGGCGATCCGTGAACAGTCTGTGGGAAGACGCAGGCATCCAGCAGCCCCAGAATGAAGAGGCATGGTTTCGCGGGTGGGTGACCGATATCGAGCCGGGCATTTCTGAGCCCACCATCGTGTTTGACTACCCATCCTGGCAAGCCGCGCTCGCGCGCGAGCGCCGGGGTACGTCCGATCGCTTCGAGGTCTACTTCGGAGGCATTGAGATCGGCAATTGTTTTGCCGAGGAGTGCGATCCGCGAGTCCTTCGAGAGCGGTTTGCCACCTCGGCGCGAAAGCGTGAGGTGATGGGCAAGACGCCTCACCCCGTCGACGAAGCGCTGATTGCTTCTACGCTGAAGATGCCGCGAGCAGCGGGGATGGCGATCGGTCTTGACCGCTTGGTGATGGCACTCACAGGCGCAGCGCACATCCGTGAGGTCCAAGCAAGATAGCCGGTTAAAGGACGTGCTCGGAGGACATCATGAATCTGACCAACAAGGTGGCCATCGTCACCGGCGCCAGCAGAGGCATCGGCCAAGCTATCGCCGAGCGCCTTGGGCGCTCCGGAGCACGCGTGGTGATCAACTACAATCGGAACGCCGAGCCTGCGCGCGCGCTGGCTGAAGCGATCGGCGGTCAAGCCGTTCAAGCCGATGTGAGCACGGAAGAGGGATGCAGGGTGCTCATCGAAGCCGCGGAACAGCTCGGAAGGCTCGACATTCTGGTCAATAACGCCGGCATTACGCGGGATGGGCTGATGGTCCGTATGTCGGACTCTGATTGGTCTGATGTGTTGGAGACCAACCTGACCAGCACCTTTCGTCTCTGCAGAGCCGCCACTGACATCATGATGCGACAGCGCTCGGGCAGCATCGTCAATGTGACGAGCGTATCGGGCATTCGAGGCAACGCGGGCCAGGCTAACTATGCTGCAAGCAAGGCGGCAGTGGCGGCGATGAGCGCTTCGCTCGCCAAGGAGATGGGACGCCGAGGGATTCGCGTCAACTGTGTCGCACCTGGCTTTGTCCAGACAGACATGGTGGAGGCGATGAACCCCAAGGTCGTGGAGGTGGCCAAGTCGATGATTCCAATGCGGCGCCTCGCCACCCCCGAGGAAATCGCAAACGTCGTGGCTTTCCTCGCCTCAGACGACGCCTCGTATGTGACTGGGCAGGAGTGGGTGGTGGATGGTGGCCTCGGGTCTTAGTCGGCCAACGACCCTACCCCTCGAGTTCGTCGAGACGGCCCTGAACCTCGGCCAAGCCACTTTCATCGAGGTCGTACTCGATGCCCATCCCCGCCACCTCGTCAGGGCCGAGCTCTTCGATGCCCTTACTGGACCAAGTCACAACACCGGGAATCACAATCGGGTCCTCTTCAATTGAGGGTAGGCGGATCTCCAAGACAACTCCACGCCCAACCGCAAGCGGCTTGGCTGTCTTGATAAACGAGCCGCCCTTCTTGATGTTCTCGGAGTACTCACGGACGACCGAGGACACATTCTTGTAAGACAGCTTGAGCTTGGCACGCTTTCGCGGCGGTGGCGGTGCAGCGACCGGCTCCGGCTCCACCGCTGCAGGCGGCGGCGCGATAGGCTCGAGATCGATCGGCTCGGGAGCGATCGGCTCTGGGACCGGTGACTGCGCGTCAACCGGCGCACCTGCAATGGTCTCGACGGGTTGAGCCCCTGCCGCGGGCTCCGAAGGCGCCAGTGGTGGTTCCCCATCATCCACGCCCGCTTCTGCATAGGCGGGGCTCGGCTCGTGTCCGGCCACCTCCGATAGCGCGCCTACGGCGGGCCCATCGTCCAAGGGCGCGAGCGCATCGGCGCCGAGCGAGACGATGTCTTCGTCGTTGAAGGGTAGGCTCTCATTATCGATGGGAATGAGATCCTCTTCGCCCAGCGGTGCGAGTTCGGCCGGACTTAGAGTCGGCATGTCGATCGCGGCGGGCGAGTCGCCGTCTGGCTCCAGAGCCTCAAGCTGCCTGGGGTCGAGATCGGGAAGTGTGATGGGCACCCCTCCAGCTGCCGCCTCGGGGGCTCCATCCTCAGCGGGAGTCCCCGCTTCAACATCAGCGTGGCCCGCAGCCTCCGCTTGAGCCGCCTCTCGCTCGGCAACCACCTGATCGATGATGGAGCCTTCGTCGGCGGGTACGGGCGCCTTGCGCTCAACGGTATTCTTCTTCCGGCCGAAGAGCGCGCCAATAAGACCGCCGCGCTTGCTCTTGCTCTTTACGACCTTGGCGGGTGCCACGGCGGGCGCCGGCATGTCCTCTTGCTCACTCGAAACGTCGGAGGGATCCTCGGCCCCCCCGGAACGCTCAATGCTGGCCTTGACTTGCCCCTTGGACTGGGCCACATCCGAGTAGTTCCGGACAGTAATCTGGGTCTGCTTCCCGGTCGCTGGCTCCATAGCCGTGACCCTCAGCATCCCGTTGGTGTCGATCTGGAAGGTCACCTCGACCTTAGTCTCCATGCGCGGGGCTGGCGTGAGCCCGCTCATGACAAACTCCCCCAGAAACTCGTTCTCGCTAGCGAGGCGGCTGGCACCCTGCCGTACAGTGACTTGTACAGAGGATTGATTTGCCCGAGCCGTCGCGAACACACGCGAGGCGGTGGTTGGAATCGCGCTGTTGCGTGCAATGATGGGCTGGAACATGTCTCCGGCCACATCGATGCCAAGGTCGAAGGGCGTGACATCAATCAGGACTGCAGCCGGCACGTCCGATCCGGCCACGAGACTCGCAGCATGCACCGCGGCTCCCATCGCGACGACCTCCTCGGGATGAACGCTGCGGCTGGGCTCCCGCCCGAAGGCCTCAGTGATGGCCTCTCGAATCGCAGGCATGCGGGTCTGTCCGCCGACAAGAATGACGTCATCGACCGCCGAGACGGAGATGCCGGCATCTCGAACGGCGTTGAGCGTGACCTCGATCGACCTATCAATATAGTCCGTCACCATCTCTAGGAGCGTGTTGCGGTCGAGCTTGGCCTGCAGGGTGAGACCATTTGCGGCGTGAGGCAGGTTGATGTCTACCGATTCCGTGAAGCTCAGCTCACACTTCGCACGCTCAGCAGCTTCCTTCAGCCGATGCAGGGAGACGCGATCGCCGCGCAGATCAATGCCATGTTCGGCCTGAAACCCGTCGGCAAGCCAGTCCACGACACGGTGGTCAAAGTCCTCGCCGCCGAGGTAGCTGTCGCCGAGCGTCGAGAGGACCTCATAGACACCGTTCGAGAGCCTGAGCACGCTGACGTCAAACGTTCCACCACCGAGATCGAAGATGACCAACGTCCGGTCAAGCTCTTTCCTAAAGCCATACGCCAGAGCCGCCGCCGTGGGCTCATTCAAGAGCCGCTCGCACGTGAGGCCCGCCAATCGTGCCGCCTTCAGTGTCGCCGAACGCTGATTATCGTTGAAATAGGCGGGTACCGTGATGACGGCCTCATCGACCGACCCTCCGAGCGCACGCTCCGCCATATCCTTGGCCGTGCGCAAGACGTGTGCGCTCACCTCAATGGGGGTCAAGGTCCCCGACTCCAGCTCTACGAGACAGCCGCCATCGGGGGCCTCTGCAATGTCGTATCCAACGCGCGGATCGGCATCGAGCGCCTCCGGAGAGCCAAAGTGGCGACCAATCAAGCGCTTGACCGCGAAGGCCGTGCGGCGAGGATCGGTCACCAAGAGACTCTTGCACTGTTGTCCGACCTTGACCGTCCCGTCGTCGCCGACCCAGACGATTGAGGGGACGACCTTGTAGCCATGTTCGTCCTCGAGCATCTTCGGACGACCATCCACCACGACTGAAACAGCGGTATTGGTTGTTCCGAGGTCGATACCAATCACATGGCCCATTGCGTAGACTCCATTTCGCAGCGAATCATATCAACAAGAACAAGGTCGTTCGTCATTAATGCGTTGCGAGCACCTACTGCTCGTCGGTTGATTCTCCATCAACAAACAGTGGCATCTGACGTTGTGAGCGTTCCGGGCGCGGATCAACCGGGTAGTCACCGGAGAAACATGCCTCACAAAACCTGCCTTGATCCTCTCCCTCAACTCGGCGCAAGCCCGCGATCGAGAGGTACGCCAGGGAGTCGGCATTGAGCGCGGTGGCGATGTCCGAGACGCCCATTCGTGTCGCAATTAGCTCGTCTGAGGTTGGGGTATCGACGCCGTAGTAGCAGCTTGCAATCGTCGGCGGCGCGGTGATTCGAAGGTGGACCTCCTCAGCGCCCGCCTGACGGAGCATTCGAACGACCTTCTTCAGCGTCGTTCCCCGCACCAGGGAGTCGTCAACGACCACGACTCTCTTCCCTTCAATCACGCTCCGAATCGGCGACAACTTGAGCTTTACGCCAAAGTCTCGAATCTGCTGCGAGGGCTCGATGAAGGTTCGTCCCACGTAATGCGAGCGAATCAGACCAAGCGCATACTCGGCCCCAGAGTACTGGCTGTAGCCCAACGCACCCGGCACACCGGAGTCTGGAACGGGGATGACCACGTCCGCATCGACGGGGCTCTCTTCCGCCAGAATTCGGCCGAGCTTGATGCGAGCGTTGTAGACCGGACGACCGAACACAGTGGAGTCCGGACGCGCAAAGTAGATGTGCTCGAAGATGCAGGCGCGTCGGGGACGACGGGGGAACGGGCGCAGGCACTGCATCCCGTCCCGATCGATGATGACCATCTCACCCGGCTCGACCTCACGGAGGTAGTCTGCACCGATGAGACCGAGCGCACAGGTCTCACTGGCCACAACCCAAGCATCTCCCCGGCGCCCCAGTACCAGCGGGCGAAAGCCCCATGGGTCTCGGACAGCGACCAACTTCGACTCGGTCATGAGGACCAACGAGTACGCGCCCTCGACCCGCATGAGGCCGTCAACCAGGCGGTTGATGAACGTGCCCTGCTTTGAGCCGGCGACGAGGTGCAAGATCACCTCGGTGTCTGACGATGTGGCGAAGATGCTCCCATCCTCCTCTAGTTCCTCCCGGAGGATGGATGCGTTGACCAGATTTCCGTTGTGGGCCACGCCCATCTGCCCGTCTCGGTACCGAACAACAAACGGTTGGACATTTCGCAGCGAGCCCTCCCCCGCTGTGGAGTACCGAACGTGACCGATGGCAACATGTCCGCTGAGCGCGGCGAGTTCCTGCCCGCCAAAGACGTCGCCCACCAGTCCACGCCCCCTAAACGACCGGATTAGGCTGCCGTCTGAGGCGGCAATGCCCGCTCCCTCTTGCCCTCGATGCTGAAGCGCATGGAGCCCGAGGTAAGTCAGGTTGGCCGCCTCGGAGTCACCAAAGACACCAAACACACCGCACTCATCTCTGAATGCGTCGGGTCGAACATGCTGGTGATCGCTCATAGCCCCTCGCCTCCCGTGCGGGCCGACACCTACCCCGTTGATGGCGGATGCGCCGCTGCAAACCTCACCTTCCCATCCCTCGCTTCTGATGACGGGGCGAGATACCTTGCGTCCGATGAAATCGGTGAGCTTTGCCATTTGTGTCCCTGTGCTCAGCATCATGCTGGGCGCTGGCTGTGCTCAAGATGGCGATCGACCCTCTGTCGTTACGGATGGCTCAGGCTTCTTCGGCGCACCCTGGCCCGAGGACTCCAGAACTCGAGACGGACGCCCCGATCTGACCGACTTCCCTCTCCGAGATGAGGTCGACATCATCGACGCCTATGCATCGCGCATCGAGACGCTGGAGGGCTTCGGCACAAACGCTCCCCTCTACGTGCCCCTGGACGGCCCCCTAGAGGACATCCCGGGACCGCTCGCCACAACCGACCGTGACGACCCCATTTTGCTGGTGGACATCGATCCGAGGAGTCCCGAGCGCGGCCAGATCGTGCCTCTCGCCATCGGTCAGCAGACCACCGACTCCGAGTTCCAGCGAAGGAACATGCTCGCCATCCAGCCCGTGTGGGGCTTCCCACTCCGACCCGCCACAACTTACGCACTCATCTTGGACGACTCTGTGGTTCAGCCGTCGGACGACTGGAGGGGCCGTCGCGACTGGTCGAGCCTCACGGACACATTGGCTGAGCTGCGAATAGACTTCGACCGGGTGGCCTACGCGCTTCAGTTCACGACCCAAGATCCAGTGGCAGATGTCGCCCGAGCGGCCGCGAAGATCAAGCGCGACGTCACGCTTCCGTCTCTTGCGCAAGCGCTCGAGGCGGTGCCCAGCTTTGGTAACTACTCGATCTACAAAGGAACGATGTGGCTGCCAATGTGGCAGCATGGCTCAAAGCCGTATCTGCTCGAGGGCGGTGGTTTCGTCCTCGATGAAGAGGGCACGCCGACGCTGAGTGGTTGGGAGCGTGCTTCATTCACGGTCTCAGTTCCAAAGTTTCAGGACATGCCCGAAGAGGGCTGGCCGTTGGTCATCTATGGGCACGGTACAGGGGGTGACCAAGATAGCTTCGTGCAGTCGGGCGCCCGGATTTCACCCGCCCAGACACTCGCCGAGGCGGGGATCATGGGCTTTGGAGTCAGTCTTCCGCTGCACGGGGACCGAGCCGCGGGGCTCGATCCGACCCTCGCATCCTTCAA
>CAZKOI010000201.1:0-6664 GCA_964554315.1 uncultured Enterobacterales bacterium
CCCGTCACCAGGCGACGCTTGTTGAAGCACGCCTGCCCGGCCTTCGGGGTCGTCTGCTCACCGTCCTGGACCGAGTCGATACGGAACACTCCAGCTCCGCAGCCCTGTTGGGGAGGGCCGCCAGCCACGCCGAGCGCGCGACGGAGCTCATCACCCCCGCCGATGTTCTTCCCTCCCGCAGCCTCAAGCGGACGGCGGGCGCGTGCGCGCTGATCGTCGCCATGGTCGGCTTGCTCGGTGAACGCCTACCCATTGGTCCAATCGATGCGCTGGCTGTCCTCGCTGGCGGGAGCTCTGCGGCGCAGCGCATGGCGGAGGTCTCGAGCGTCGCCGATGAGTCTGCCGATCTCGTGGGGGACATCACGCTTCGGTATGTCTTTCCGTCCTACACCGGTCTGGAGCCAAGAGAGGTGCCGAGCTCCGACGGCACCATCATCGCGCCACCCGGAACGACGGTGCAAATCCGGGCAAGGGCGTCATCACGGTACCAGGCCGCAGCGATTCAGGTGGGAAGCGAGCCTCCCATCGATGCGGCCTTGGTCGATGGCAGAGACCTCTCCGCATCGCTGGTTGTTGAGGCGTCGTCGACCTGGCGGGTGCTCCTCTTTCAGGACAAGGCCATGACGCCCAGTCGGGCGTACGAGCTTCGCGTCGAGGCGGACTCGCCGCCCGTCGTTGTGTTGTCCGAGACAGGCACCACCGTGGCCCCTGTTGATGCACCGCTCGGCTTGAGTTGGAGTGCGACCGATGACTACGGAATCGTGCGAGTGAGCATCGAGATCGAGCGCGGTGAGGACCTCCGTGACCACGTCCGCCGCGAGCCGATCGACGCCGTTCTGGAGTTGAGCGGAACGGAGCGCACGACGCCCCGGGACCTCGGCTTAGTGCCGGGAGAAACCGTCACACTGCGTGTCGTTGCGGTCGATAATGATCGCTTCAGCGGAGGCAACCGAGGGGAGAGCGAGCCCCTCGTCGTCGAGGTGCTGGGACCTCGAGGGTATGGAAAGAATCTGACGCGGTACCACGAGAAGCTTCGAGATGTCTTGCTGAGTGCCCTGGCGGACTTTCTCGAGGAACCGGTCCCCCCGGCAGAGAGCCGGGAGGCGATGATTGCATGGGCAGGTCAGGCTCCTGAACGCCTCGATCCCATCAAGGCCGTGATTGCGGATCAATGGGGCGGACAAGGGTCATCGGGGCTCGACGGGGAGCTGACTCGGGATGTGTTTGAGGCCAGTGCGCGACTGTTTAGGTTCACCCTGACCACATTTGATAGGCCGGCTGAGGCTGGAGGCCGGCAGCTTGTGAGAGCCGACCTCGACACCTTCGCCGATCTCCACGTGGGCGCAGTAACGGCGCTGGAGACGGCCGCATTTGTCATCGACAGCATGCTTCGGGAGGTGGGTGTTGCCCAACTCGCGAGACAAGCCCAGAAGGTCGCCCAGATGGCGTCGGCGGTGTCGGAGCAGGCCAGGACCTCGGATGACTCCGATGCGCTGTTGGCGGCGCTCGACCGGCTCGAGCGACAGCTGGGCCAGCTGCAGCGCGCAGCGGCTCAGCTAAGCGACGACGCGCTCAAGGAGTTTGCGAACAGCTCGATCAATCAGGCTACTAGACTGATGAATGAGGCACGCTCTGCAATAGCGGCCGGCGAGACAGAGCGAGCGGAGGCCATGATAGAGACACTGGCAGACCAGCTCGCACAGTTTGCTGAGAGCCTCGATGAGCGGCAGCAGCGCGGTGAGGAACAAGACGACGAGCTCGCGGAGCGCTTCAAGGCACTGATGGAGGATCTCGAGCGTTTGGCCGACGATCAGGAGCTGCTGGCGGTGGAGCTGGCCCAAGCGCAGGAGGCCCTCGGCGCCGACTTTGGTGAGAGAATGTCGCTCTGGGCCAAGCTCGATCCTCTGGCCGCGGAGCTCGCCGCAAGTGGGGCCTCTGCGGTAACGGGCGTCGGCGATGGCCGCGATTGGCCCTCCTATGTCATTCGCCAGATCACAGACTTGGCCGGGCTCACCGCAGGAAGCGAAGACAGCGTTCGGGCCCGCGACTCCCATGGTGCGAGCCGTCGCGTCCACGAGGTGGCCTACGATCTTCCGTACATTCAGCGCTTCATGGAGCGGCTTGCTGGCCAGGCGCGGCGTCCTGAGTCATGGGCTGCCGTCGACGGACATCTCAAGACCATTGAACGGCTGACGGTAGAGATGCTCGCGCTGCTAGAGGCGCTCGATACGGCCCCCTCTGCGTCGAGTCCGGCGCTCTCGGATGCGACGCGATCGCTGAGCGAGCGCCAGGCCATCCTTGCAGAGGCTCAGCGAGAGCTGGCGGCGGAAGTCGCCGTCATTGAAAATGCGCTGCCGGTCTCGACCGGAGAGGCCGCAAAGAGCATGGCCGAGGCAGGCGAGGAAATGGGGGAGGCGCAGGGAGCGGTCGAGCTTGGTTACGCGATGCCTGCCGAGGGCCACCAGCGAAGGGCAGTCGACAAGGTTCGTGAGACCAGGGAGCACCTGCAGCAGGCCATGGAGAAGCAGCAGCAGATGCAGCAGAGCATGGCTCAGATGAGAGGCGAGGGGGGTGGAGAGTCCGGAGATAACCACGGAGAAGGCGCGGCTAGTGCCGAGCCAGACATCCCCGCACCCGAGCTATTCCAGACGGCGGAGGCCTACCGGGAAGCCCTGTTGGAGGGCATGGCGGGCGAGGTACCGAAAGAGTTTGAAACCCTTAAGCGGCGATTCTATGAAGACTTGGTTCGTCAGTAGCCTGGTGGTCCTCTTTCTCGGGCGCTCGTCCCACGCGGCGAGAGCCCAAGAGGGGCTGGCATGTCTCGAGGTCGGCGACTTGGGCTGTGCGGTCGAAGTTCGGGATGCCGTATTGCGTGCTGGCGACACCTCGACAGCGGCACGGGTCTTGAACCTGAGGACACTCTTTCGGGAGGGCCGATACGAAGATGCTGTCGCTGCACTCGAGGCACTTGAGGCGGTCGATGCGGAGGTCCTTGGGCGCGAAACCAACCCCTATCGAGAGACGGCGCACGCCGCACGAGGCATGGTCTCTGCGGGGGACCGCGACGTAGAGGTGCGGCGTTCAGAGGGCGTGGAGGCCGTCCTTGAGCGCGAGGCCATCGAGGTGCTCCAATCCAGCCGTTCAGCCTACGACACGCTCTTTGGCGGGGGGCCCAAGCATCGTGTGCTGTTGGATATCTTTCCAACGGCTCAACGCTTCATTCAGGCGAGTGGGTTGCCACCCGAGGCCGTCCGCAAGACGGGAGTTGTGGCGCTGAGTAAGTGGAGCCGTCTGCTGATCTCGAGTCCACGCGCGCTCAGTCGCGGCTATGGCTGGAAAGACACTGTCGCCCACGAGTACATCCACCTCGTGGTCGCTGTTCAATCGGAAGACCGTGCGCCTGTATGGCTGCAAGAGGGGCTCGCGAAGCTCCTGGAGACCCGTTGGCGGTCGGCGGAGAACTCCGCTCTGACCGTGCACCAGCAGTCGCTTTTGGCGCGCGCAGTGAAGTCCGATGACTTTGTGCCCTTCGAGAAGTTCAAGCACTCGATGGCCTACCTGGACAGCGGCGATGAGGCCGCCTTGGCCTTTGCCCAGGTCGCGACGCTGGTCGAACACGTTCTAGAGCGTGCGGGCGAAGGGGCCCTTCCAAAGATCATGGCGGGTATCCGAGACGGGGACTCCGCTCAGTGGGTCATGGCCTCCGCGGCGGGCTACAGCGACTTTGATGCTCTGATTGCCGGCTGGAAGGCTTGGCTCCGGGAACAGCCGCTGATCGCCGCGGAGGTAGCCTCGCTTCCCGTGGTGCTCGATGGCGACGCTGACGACTATGCGGTCGACCCGCTCATTGCTGCAGATATGACGCGTGCTCGGGCCGCGCGCTTGGGGGATCTCCTGTTGGAGAGGAAGCGTCCGCTTGCGGCCCTCATTGAGTACCGAAAGGCTGCAGGTGACGACGGGCCCCCCTCGCCGCTCATGATGGCCCGAGAGACACGGTGCTTGGCGGAGCTTGGCCGAAGCGGCGAGGCGCTGACGTTGAGTGCAAAGGGGGTCAAGCTGTATCCTGAGTTCACTCTGCTCTGGGTGGAGCGCGCACGCCTTCTGGAGGGCCTGGGTCAGCGGTCGGAGGCCGTATCGGCATGGGCCTCGGCGCACGAGCTCAATCCGTTCGACGCCGAGGTCCAGCGTGCGCTAACAGAGGGCTACCAGGCGATAGGCGAGGCCGAGAAGTCGGCTCACCACAGGCAACTCCTCACCATTCTCAACACAGGGGGCGCGGCAGCCATGTCGCGTTAACGGATGGACACTATGCAAGAAGAAGACATCGCACTGCTCGAGCGCTTAGGCCGTGCCCGTAGCGACCTGATCGCGGCCATCAGTCAGCGTATTGTGGGCCAAGAGGCGGTGATTGACGCCATGCTGATCAGCCTCTTTGCCGGCGGTCACAGCCTCTTCATAGGGGTTCCGGGGCTGGCCAAGACACTGCTCGTTAATGCCGTCGCTGACGCCCTTGGTCTGGAGTTTGGCCGAGTGCAGTTCACGCCGGACTTGATGCCAACGGACATCACCGGCACAGAGGTGCTGCACGATGACAAGGCCACCGGCGTGCGTGCGCTGCGCTTCATGCGGGGGCCGGTCTTTACCAACTTGCTGCTGGCCGATGAGATCAACCGGGCACCCGCCAAGACTCAAGCGGCGCTCCTTCAAGCCATGGCGGAAGGGGCGGTGACGGCCGGCGGGGAGACCCATCCGCTCACCGCGCCGTTTATGGTGTTCGCCACTCAAAACCCGATTGAGCAAGAGGGCACCTATCCGCTCCCTGAAGCGCAGCTCGACCGGTTTATGTTCTCGATCAACGTGGGGTACCCCACCGAGGCCGAAGAGATTGCCATCGTCGAGCGCACCACCGTCGGCGCTGAAGCATCCATCAACCCCGTGCTCGATCGCGAGACCCTCTTGAAGCTGTCGGGGCTTGTGAAGCGCCTACCAACCAGTCGAGACGTGCATAGCTACGCCGTGCGGCTGGCACGGGCAACACGACCCGAGACCTCCAGCCTACCGAGTGTTGCCGAGCTGGTATCCTGGGGGGCTGGACCGCGTGCCAGCCAGTGCTTGGCGCTCGGGGCGCGTGTACGAGCTGCCCTTCACGGGCACGAAGTTCCGAGTGTCGAGGACGTGAGGGCGGTGGCCCACTTGGTGCTCGATCACCGTGTGGTCTTGAATTTCCAGGCAGAAGCCGCCGGGGTCACGCCCTCGTCGGTGGTGGACAGCATTCTGCATGAGGTACCCGCATCGTGAACCCTCAGCCGTGGGATGCGGCGCTTCTCTCACGAATCGCGCACATTAACCTGCAGGCCCGGCGCGCTGTGGCGGGATGGCAGAGCGGCGTTCATCGCAGCGTTCATCGGAGCAGCAACATCGAGTTCGCCGACTACCAAGAATACGCGCCAGGTGATCCGGTGCGACACCTTGACTGGCGGGTCGCCGCTCGAACCGATCGGTTGGTTATCCGACGTCATGAGGCAGAAGCTCGCGCGGATGTCCTCATCCTCCTTGATGCGAGCGGTGACTTGGGAACGGGCGTGCATCCCGCCAAGGCGGAGGCCAGCATCCTTGCGGCGGCCACCATCGCGGCGTTTGTCGATCTGCAGGCGGACAACGTGGGCCTTGAGATCATTGGCGGCGAAGGACACGAAGCCGACCGAATTCCGCCCAGTCGGCGTGCCTTGGGCGCCATCATGAGGTGCCTGGCGCAAGTGCAGGTGGCCGGTAGGGCGGACATCGGGGCGGCTCTCGCGAGACATCGGCGGAACCTTCGTCCCCGCAGCATCTGTGTGGTCATCAGTGACCTCATGGAGGATCCAGAGGGGTGGGGCGAAGCGGTTGTTCTTCTCGGTAAGCAAGGCGTCGACTTGCGCGTCCTCCATGTGTACGACCCCGCTGAGTGGGAGCTTCGGATGGGAGCCGAGCTCCGTCTCTACTCTCCTGAGGGAGGAGAGGACCAGCTGATCGACCTCACGGTTGCTCAGCGCGAGATTCCAAAAGTGGTCGATGGGTACCTAGCGCAGGTTCGATCCTACCTGAATCGAGCGGGTGCTCAGCACCACCTGCACTCGGTCGAGGCACCGCTCTATTCGGCGCTCCGGCCCCTCCTCGGAGGTCGCTCGTGAGCCTTCTCTGGGCTAATCCGCTCGCCATCCTCATTGGATTGCTTGCTGTATTGCCCCTCGTCGCACACCTCATACGCCAAGCGCCTACGGAGCGCCGATCCTTCGGCGCGATGCTTTTGATTGAGCGTCTACCGAAGAAGAGTCGTCGGAGGAATCGGCTCCAAGATAGGCCCCTCCTCTGGGTTCGCATCGCCATGATGGGGCTCGCGGGCCTCGCGGCTGCAGCCCCTCAGCTGCAGTGGCCGGGTGCGGTGCCCGAGTTCGGCGGCACGGGCGCGGTCGTGGTGGTCATTGACAACAGCATGTCGATGGGCCTCAAGGAAGAGTCGACGCTGCTGTCGCAGGCGAGGACGCAGGCGACCAGTCTAATAAAGGGTCTTCCGAACAATACTTTGGTGGGAGTGGTAAGGGTTGGCGGTGTCGCATCGCGTGCGACATCAGGGCTGCTGGAGAGGCACGAAGAGGCACTGATGGCGGTGGAGGCAACCGAGCAG
>CAZKOI010000202.1:0-6643 GCA_964554315.1 uncultured Enterobacterales bacterium
GGTTGCCAGCGGAGAGGTCTCGCGGATTGTGCGGCATGTCAGGGGTCACCACGATAGCGCTCTGGAGGTTCTTTCTCAGGACGGCTGCACCGGTGCCTAGGTCGGGTCTGTCCACCAAGATATCGGCCGATAGTTGGGTCGACTCTCGCAGATCCAGTCCGGCCCGAACGCCCAGGCCGATGGTTACCGGAATGATCAAGATGGCGGTTGAGCGCGTCGCGGATGCTGCCCTCGAGGAGCCGCCTTGGGCAGGCAGAGCCATGAACAAGCCCATGGCGCAAGCAGAGATGATCGCGAGGACACCGACCGTCTCGAGCGCCACTCGTGCCACGGGCGCATGGCTCGGGGCCACCCAGCCGAGCATACCGAGCATGATCGCTACGGTCACCACTGGAGCGGCGATTAGTGCTGTAGACCTGGGGTTAGGCATGATGAGTCATGATAGCCAATGAGCGCTGAGGTATCATGCAAGGATGACTGGTCCGTCTTCCCCTCCACCGCCAAGTACGCGCTGGTGGCTGCTGCCGCTTGTGTTGGGTTTAGCGCTGACGACCGCGGTGCTAATCCTCGGAGATTTTCGGCCCATGGTAGAGCGCTTCTACAGTGTTTTCTAGCGAACGAGTCGGGCTGATTTTTGTGGTTGGCTTGGCCTGTGGTTCGAAGGACCGTCAGGAGGGGGCGGAGTCACCCATTACCGGGGGCGGGAGCCAGGACTCCGGACATGAAGGAGCAACGGATTCGGGCGGATACTCGTCGCCACCTCGGGACACTGCGGGCGATTCAAGTCAGGACAATGACACGGGTCTTCTAACCGTTGATGACAGCTTGCCGTACGATCAGGCCTGCTTTCGAGCATCTCACAATAGCTACGAGGGGGAGGCTAGGGGGACAATCGTCGCGCAGCTTCAGGCCGGTGTTCGGCAGATTGAGCTCGACTTTCACGACAACGACTACGAGGTCGAGGGCTTTCGAGTCGGTCACACGGGACCAGGACAGGGGGTCTACCACGAAGGCGACAATCCCGACTCAAACCGCCTCGAGGACTGGTTGAGCGTGATCTCTGGGTGGTCGTTGGCGAACCGAGATCATGCGCCGATTAATCTGCTCCTCAACATAAAGGACGATCTGACAGACAACCGCTCGACCAGTCAGGGAAGCCTCGCGGCCTTGAACAGCATGGTCGTGAGCCAGTTTGGGGAGCGCCTATTCTGGGCACGAGACCATGAAGGGGTGTGGCCCACCGTCAACGCCCTCCGGGGCAAGGTGATTGTCGGTCTCACAGGCCGAGAGACGACAAGTTCTCGGGTGGCCTACTTGAGGGACAAGGGCGTCAACCCTGCGGTCGCGATCAATGACTACGGACAGATCATTGAGGTTCATAAGTCCGAGAGCCAAGACATGTTGTGGTTCTGGACGGGACAGCTGCAGGCTGACGGGAGCGTGATCTGGTGGCACCATGGCCGCTACGATTCAGGACGCGACCCGGCCGTCGCCCTCAACAACCACGGTGTCTTTGTGGAAGTCCACCGCTCCCATGCCGACAATGACCTCTGGAGTTGGACCGGGCGCATCACATCAGAGGGTGATCTCGAGTTTCTCGAGAACACAGAGTTTTCGAATGGGCTCGAACCGACAGTCGCCTTTGATGATCTGGACGGGCACACGGTTCGAACGATCTACCAAAGCCCGGCTTCGGAAGGCCTTCGATCAACATCGGTAGGGACTGTGGGCGGCACGGGCTCGCTCGAGTGGTCTGACTCCTTAGAGACCACAGAGGCGCTCTTCTCAAAGGCATCGTCAACCTCTGAAGCGGGAGAGGTCTCGGTGGCCTCTTCCTCCTTGGGTGCGTCGGGGCCTGATACGCTGGTTTATGAGACTCCGGGGAATGGACCTCGACACATTCGCTATGTCCAGGTTGCCTTCATCGACTCCAACGACGGTGACCCTGGGGTGGTATCGGAGTGGACATCCTTCCGAAGTTTTCGGACGGGCGACCACAGGCAGGCATTGGACTGGCGATTGGCGGGTGGCATCAGCCGAGTGTGGCGCTTTTCGTCGAGCGATGCCGATGCGCTCGCTGCGGCACCTCCGCAGTTCGGGGCGACTGACGAGCCATTGAGCACCTGGTACCAGGTCTGGTCCGAAGAGAACGGCTGCGAGGACTAGAAAACGGCGTAGATAAAGGGTGCCACGTACTGCACGGCTTGGAGGCCCGACAGCGCGAGGCCCAAGAGCACCATGATGACCAACATTGGGATCATCCACCAGCGACGGGTTCGCCCAAGCATCCTGAAGATCTGTCGGACCGTGCCCATACGAATCGACATATTGGATGGGGTCTCTTTTTCAGCCACGGGACTCCTCAGGTTCCTTACTATACCGCTGCCATCGCAGATTTGCCGGCCGCGCGATCAATCCCGCGCATGTCCGCCTTATCGATCCGATAGCTATCGATGTAGAGAACGTCGATTCCACACCGCATGAACGTCGCCAGCGCAGATATTGGTGAGTGAACAATCGGCTCTCCCTTGAGGTTGAAGGAAGTATTGAGCACGATGGGGTGGCCCGTCTTCTCGCCCAGCGATGCGAGGAGCCTGTGGTACCTGGGGTTTGCCGACTCTTCGACGACATGAATCCTTGCGGTGCCGTCGACGTGGGTGATTGCGGGCATGGCCTCACGCTGGTCTTCGTTGACGTCGACCACCATCAGCATCCATCGGATGGGCTGCTCGGAGCCCTCTGGGATTTCGAAGTAGCGACCCTCTGCCCCTGCCATGACGCTGGGTGCAAAGGGGCGAAAGCGCTCCCGGAACTTGACCTTCTCGTTCACGCGGTCTTGCATGTCCGGGTCTCTCGGGTTGGCCAAGATTGAGCGGTGGCCCAGCGCGCGAGGCCCCCACTCAAAGCCGCCTTGAACCCAACCGATGACCTTGCCGTCGGCAATGTCCTGCGCGGCAGCGTCACAGACGGAATCACCCAAGTCCGTGTGGGTGACTTTCAAGTCAACGAGGAGCTCCCCGACCTCCTCATGGCTCCAAGCACGGCCGAGGCCCGGCGTATCAAGTGGCTGGTTTCGGGGCAGTCCAAGGACCTCATTCCATGCCCAGAACGCCGCCCCCACTGCACCCCCCGCGTCACCAGCAGCCGGATGCACGGTGAGGCTCTTAAACGGCGTTCGCTTAAGGATTGCCGTGTTCGCCACCGAGTTCAGGGCGACACCGCCAGCCATGCACAGATGATTCGAGCCGGTCTCTTGGTGAATCCGGTTCGCAAGCCCTACGAGACAGTCCTCCGTGACCTTCTGGATGCTAGCGGCGATGTCGGCAAAGCGCTTGCCTTCGGGCGAGGTCGGGTCGAAGTCACTTCCTGGGAATCGGGGTGCTCCGAAGAGCGCCTCGAAGGCCGGCGTGTAGGAGTCCGTCGCGCTGTAGTGGTAGCTCAGGTATTGCGTATCGACAGCGAAGGAGCCGTCTTCTTCTGGCCACAGGACCTTTCGTACCTCTTGCTCAAAGATGGGGTCGCCGTAGGCGGCCATGCCCATGACCTTGTACTCCCCATTGTTGACTCGAAAGCCGAGGAATGCCGTGAAGGCCGAGTACACCAAGCCAATGGAGTGAGGAAACGACACCTCGAGGAGGGGCTTGATCCCCTCGGGTCCGCCATGCCACAGGCCTGTGCTGGCCCACTCGCCGACGCCATCAACCGTGAGAATGGCCGCGTCGGCGTGCGAACTCCCGTAGAAGACGCTCGCTGCATGAGAGAGGTGATGCTCCGACCACAGGAGCTTGGCGGGGTGAACCCCAAGTTGCTTGCAGAGGGTGTTTCTCACCCAGAGCTTGTCCGTCAGCCACACCATTGCGCTGCGTTGGAAGGCCTTGAAGCTCTTTGGGAAGTGCAGGAGCTGGTTCACCATCAGCCGCTCGAACTTCCGCAGCGGCTTCTCGTAGAAGACCACATGGTCGACGTCGCTCATGGTCATCCCCGCGTGTGCGAGGCACCACCGCGTCGCCCGTACGGGGATTGAGGCGTCGTGCTTGAGACGACTGAATCGCTCTTCGCTAGCGGCGGCGACGAGCTTGCCATCAACGACCAATGCAGCCGCAGCGTCGTGGTACTGCGCAGAAATTCCAAGGACGACCTTTGGCATGATGGGAGTTCCTAACCTCAGCCCTGGAGCTGTGCGCGCTCGAGGGGCGTACCCTCGATCTCCTGCGGCTTGATAAAGCCTCGCGGCGTGCGCTCCGTCATGCGCGCGAAGATCGACGAAGGTCCGATGACAAAGACGTAGAGGAGGCCCAGCCAGAGGCGTGACATGAAGTCACCCAAGACCACGCTGAATCGGAGCCAGGCCTCAAGGAAGCGGCGCCGCTTGACCCTGCCCACGGCGGCCTTGACCTGCTTTGAGTCGCCGGCCGCCTCGTAGCGGTCAAGCTCGGTGCGGCTGTAGGCGATGTGGAAGCGCTCATCGTCGGCGATTTCCTCGAACATCTCACGTGTGGCCGCGTCGTCCTTCATGAGGTCGGCGTAGACATCGAACTGTTGGGCGCCGCGCTTCTCTGCAATCCAAACGAAGGCCAAGAACTCAAGCTCTCCAAGCTGAGAGAATAGGGATTCGGCCTGGTTGATGCCATGCTCTTTGATGAAGCTCGAGTCCTCGAGCATGGCTCGCGTGCGATCCGTGCGGTTGCCGGCCAAAGCCAGCGCCCTGTTCTTGAACATTCGAGCATGCTTGAGCTCGTCGAGCGCGTGACGGAAATACTTGGCGCGCATCTCGCGCCGTGGGGTTTCCTCGGCGGCGGACAGCATATCCAGGCCGGAACCCGCTTCAGTGTGAGAGAAGCCGGCCATCTTCTTAGAGCCACGGCCCGGGATTCTCCAGACCAACTGGCTGATCGACCAAAGCAACCAATCCCGACGCTCAAGTATCATGAGGAGACCCTCCCGGTAACTACTCTAGGTCGGACCATGGTCACCGTCAACGGACAGGGATTGCGGTGATGCTGGCCTTTCCTCCCTTGACCTTCACCTTAAACTTCACGTCCTTGCAGGACTCTGCGGTCTGGATCGATCGGGCCTGGTTTCTCAGGGCCGCGCGAACATCCCGGTAGTTCATGTCCGTGCCTTGACCGCACTCCTTCCGTGCCTTCATGTAGTCGTTGAAGAGATTGCGCATGGCCGCCTCTTCTTGCTCGGCCTGTGCCCTCGCTGCACGCGAGGCCTCCAGGCGCGCGGCCGCCGCTCCATCGTCCACACCCTGGCCGCGTGAGCGGGCACGGTTGTCTGCCCTGAACTTCATCTTTGGGTGGGTCCCTCTCTCGATCATCACGAGGTTGCGCGCCCAGTAGTTCTCTAAAGACGACATACGAGCCTTCACAGAGCGCCACCGATACTTCTCGCGGGTCGCGTTCATGGGGGTGCGATCGATGTCGCGCATGTCTCGCTTCAGCGATTCACGCTCCTTGAGGGGCTCGATAGGTTCGGTGCCGGCGAAGTACTTCTCGTAGGCTAGCTTCAGGACGTTCATCCTCTGCTCGATGACCGCCATGCGCTGTAGCAGAATGCGATCGACCTTTTCCTTCTGGGCCACTCGTACCTCCTCTCCCTCTCGTCACCTTACCACCAGGTCGAGCCTCGGTTTTGGGTTTTTTGGTGGGTCGGTCGTGTGATGAATGTGGTGCGGCGTCCAATACCAAGGGGTCACCGAAGCTCGAACCGAGCGATGACGGGCAGATGGTCTGAGGGCGGGCTGTCCATTGAAGGAACCTCCGCGCTAATCAAGCTGAGGTGGTCGCTGTAGAACAGATAGTCGAGTCTTCGATTCGGTCGGTGGGCAGGGAAGGTGAACCAGGCCCCTTCGTCGGAGGCGTACACCTCCTCGGGTACCACCTCGGTCATCCCGGCCACTGACCTCAAGATGCCGATGGTGTTGTCGTCGGACATATCGGTCTCGGGTTCGTCGTCGAATGCCCGGCGCACGGAGGCCTCCGGTGGTGTGCAGTTCATGTCACCGAGGAAGAGGGCGGGGTTCCCGCCTCTGGAGGTGAGGAGCTCCACTGCGCGCGCGGCATGTTTCCGTCGATTCGTCGGATCGAAGGCCTCAAGGTGGGCATTGATCACCCTAAGGTCATGATCGGGTCCCAAGCGTGCGGTGACCTCTGTGAGGTGTCGATGCAGATAAAACTTGTTGTAGATGGCGCCGTTCACCTCGGGCTGTGGGAGGCGAATGTGGTGATCGTCGTTCAGCGGAAACCGGCTCAGGATGACCTGCCCCGACAGTACGCGTCCGATGTGATCGCGAGGATGAAGGCCTGGGTGAGGGACCCAGGTAGCATCCCAGGTCGGCGTCCAGGCGGCATAGGCCAAGCCAGTGGCCTCCTGGAGCCAGCGAAGCTGGTCGACGTCGAATGACCGCAGAGCCCGACGGTCGACTTCCTGAAGCGCAACGATGTCGGCGTCCCATGAGCGCAGGTGGCCCGCGATGGCATCCAGGTACCCAAACACCTCTGCCTGGCTCTGCCCGCGCCCTCTATCCAGGGTGGGTCCGCCTCCATAGTGAATGTTCCAAGTGACGACTGTGAGGGCGTCTCCTCGTCCGAGCGTGGGCACAGCTCCAGGCTTGTTCACGATGATCTGGCCGCCTTGA
>CAZKOI010000203.1:0-6576 GCA_964554315.1 uncultured Enterobacterales bacterium
CGACCCGGCGCTCACGACACCCCTGCACACATGACGACGCTGCGCCGCGCGATGGGGGAGGTCAGTGGCGACACGCGACACCGGGAGGCCGCTGAATTGGGACAGGCCATCTTGTCGGCCTGGGAGACTTGGGAGGGAAGTCTGCAGCTTCCGCTTCGCATCTGTCACGGCGACCTCAAGATATCCAACCTCCGATTCGACATCGATGGTCAACAGGCGCTCTGCTTGCTGGACTTCGACACCTTCTCACACCAGTCCCTCGCTGTTGAGATGGGAGATGCGTGGCGGAGTTGGTGCAACCCAGCGGGAGAAGACCGCCTCGACGACGTTCGCTTTGACCTCGACATCTTCGAGGCAAGCGCAACCGCCTGGCTCCAGTCTGGACCAACCTTGACCCCGGTCGAGCGAGAGAGCTTGGTCTCGGGAATCGAGCGGATTTGCCTCGAATTGTCGGCCCGCTTCTGCGCAGACGCGATAAATCAGTGCTACTTCAAGGAAGACAGTGCCCGGTTCTCGCAGCCGGGCGCTCACAACTTGTACAGAGCGAGGGGCCAGTTCAAGCTGGCAGGGTCGGTCCGAGACCAACGCGCCCGCGCAGAAGCCATCATTCACTCACGCTAAGGGGCGTCATGTCCATACCCAAACCCGCCGGCGCTCCGGGCGCCTACTTCGCTGCCATGGGGGTCACCGCGGAGGTCACCCGACAGGTCATGGAGTCTGCTCTGTCAAAGGGTGGCGACAACTGTGACCTGTACTTTGAGCACTCCAGCTCCACGTCCGTCATGCTCACCGACGGCAAGGTCAATCAAGCGTCCACGCATGTGAGCTTGGGGATGGGTGTCAGAGTCCGCGCCGGCGAACAGGTCGGCTACGCCTATTCCGAGGACCTCTCACCCGACGCTCTGCGCTCTGCCGCGCTGACCGCCGCCGGCATCGCCAACGCGGCAGCCCCTCGAGACCTGCCCACGCCCGTGGCAATGGCACTCCCCAACCACTACCCGGTCATCCGCCCTTGGGATGATGTCGATATCCGCCACCGAGTGCAGATGGTGCGCGCATGGGAGCAAGCCGCCTTCGCCCGAGATGAGCGCATCAAGCGGGTCGAGGCCTCCCTCTCCGACGCCGCAAAGGTCGTCATGATTGTGCGGCCCGATGGCCGCCTCATCGAGGACTGGCGGCCGATGAGCAGGGCCAGTCTTCGGTGCACCGCCGAGGGGACAGGGCCCAACGGCGAGACGGTGCGCGAGGCCTACGGCTACAATTTGGCCGGCCGCGCTGGCTTGGAGTACTTCGATGATGCCCGGCAAGCCCAGCTGGTGAGTGAAGGGGTCGACCGTACGCTCTTTCTCCTCGACGCCACGAGCCCAGCCCCGGGAGAGATGCCCGTTGTGCTGGCGGCCGGCCCCAGCGCCATCCTGCTACACGAGGCCATCGGCCACGGCATGGAGGCCGACTTCAACCGCAAGCGAATCAGCATCTACGCGGACAAGATGAACAAGGCCATCGCAAACAACGAGGTCACCATTGTCGATGATGGCACGCTGCCGGGCGCACGCGGCTCCATCAATGTGGACGACGAAGGCAACGAGACGGAGCGCACGGTGCTGGTAGAGAACGGGGTCCTTCGCTCCTACATGCACGATGAAATGTCCGCCGACCACTACGGCATTCGTCCCACCGGCTCGGGACGGCGCCAGAGCTTCCGGCATGTACCGATGCCGCGAATGAGGAGCACGTTGATGGAGGCCGGCCCCCACGACCCGCAGGCCATCATCGAGAGCGTGAAGAGCGGGATCTACTGCGTGAGCTTCGCCAACGGCGCGGTCCACATTGGCGGCGGCGACTTCAGCTTCTATATGAAGACGGGCTTCCTGATCGAGGACGGTAAGCTCACCGCGCCCATTAAAGACGTCAACATTATCGGCAACGGCCCCGAGGCGCTGGCCCGCATCGATATGGTTGGCAATGACCTTAAGATCGACGAAGGAGGCTGGACCTGCGGCAAAAATGGCCAGTCGGTTCCGGTCAGCCAAGGCATGCCCACCGTCCGCGTGTCCAGCTTGGTGGTCGGGGGTGAGCAATGAGTCACGACCTCGTTGAAACCGCCACCATGATTGTCGACCTCGCGAGAGCCCTCGGCGCCGACGAGGTCACGGCCTGGACATCGAAGGGAACCTACACCGACGTAAAGCAGCGGGACGGCACCCTCGAGAAGTGGCAAGACTCCCAGTCAAGGTCCGCTGCAGCGGCTCTGTACGTGGACGGACGCTACTCCGTACACAACACCAACGATCTGCGCCCCGAGGCACTGAAACACTTCCTGAGTCGTGCGATCGATGCCACGCGCCACCTCGAGCCCGACCCCGACCGAGGCCTTCCTGAGCGCGCCGACATGGGGATGGCCGACGCCGCACTCGACCTCGTCGACGCGGAGACAATCGACGTCGACCACCGCGCTTGGGTCGACGCGATGCAGTCGGCAACCACCTCGGCCATTCCGCATCAACTACGGAGCGCAGAGGCTTTGTGTGGAGCGGGTCGTCGGCGAGTGCGATGGTGACCTCGAACGGGTTTGTCGGAACCAGTGCAAGCACCGAGTTCGGGCACGGCGCCGAAGTCAGCATGGAGGACGCGGACGGCAAGCTGCCGGAGGCCTACGACTATGCGGTCGCCAACCACCAGGCTGACCTCCCGACCATTGAGTCCATCGCCCAGAGCATCGCTGACCGCGGCACCCGACAGCTCGGCAGCAGCCCTGTCCCGAGCCAACGCGGCGCAATGCTCGTGGAGAATCGGGTCGCCAGCCGCATCATAGGTACCCTCGTCGGTCCCCTCAGCGGAGGCGCCGTGTATGAGCAGCGATCCTGCATGACCGACAAGCTCGGTGAGGCCGTTGCCTCCAGCGCATTCAGCCTCTTCGACGACCCTCACCTCTCCCGAGGTCTGGGCTCCCGACTCTATGACGGCGACGGCCGACCGACGCGTCCTCGAACCCTGATTGACGCAGGCATCCTGCAGCAGTGGCTGATCGATGTTTACTACGGCCGAAAGCTGGAGCGGACACCGACGTCGGGAGGGACATCAAACCTCGTCGTGCCCCCGGGGACCCGAGATGCCGCCGCGATCATCCAGGACCTACCCTGGCTGATCCATGTCGATGGCTTTCTTGGAGGGAACTCCAACGCATCGACGGGCCGCTACTCCTTCGGCATTCGAGGCACGCTCTTCAAGAACGGCGAGGCCGTGCAGCCCATCTCTGAGATGAACATTTCGGGCTCAATCTTCGACCTCATGGGTGGGTTCGTCGAGGCCGCAAACGACCCATGGCTGTCCGGCAGCTGCCGAAGCCCCAGCCTCTTGTTCGATGCGGTTCAGTTTTCTGGCGCTTAGTCTGACGCTGCTGGCGCCACCCGGTGCGAGGGCAGACGACGCTCCGGCGGACGAGCAGATGATCATCCATGGCGAGTCCGTCGTCGCCAAGAAGAGGGGCGAGCTAGAGCGGAAGCTGCGGCGCTTGGGGTACGACAAGTTTGTTCGCAAGGAGGGTCGCACTCTCGTGCGGCATCGCGTCGCCTTCAAGCCCACCGTGGTCATCGATGACGACGGCTGGATGACCGTGAAGCGAAGCCCAGTTCGCATTGATCCGCCGGGCAAGCGCGACAACAAGCTCCGTTACCTGTGGTGCCTCCCTCCCTTCACGATCACGCCACTGTGCATCAAGGTCGGCGGTCAGACGGTGTCCAGACGGCGTCTACAAGCGCACAAGGAGCGCGTCGTGAACGGGACCAGCGGCTATGCCGCTGAGTGGAGGGCAGCGGTCGTCAGCTTAGCCATGGACAGCCGCCTGGGTCGGGACATACCCAACATGCTCGATGCCATTTGGATGCACGGACACATGGGCGAGACGGGCGCTCCTGTGCTCGAGACGTACCCTGAACGCCGCGCGGCGCTCTTGCAATTCTGGGCTGGGCGCTCGTGCGTCAAAGAAGGCGCTCAGGCCCGAGAGCTGGTGGCCGACTTCATTGCCTATGAAGTTCAGCCCTCGGACCATCCCGCCGACCGCGATGAAATTCGGGCCGCTAATGCCGCTCAACGCTGTGAGGACGCGGTTCCGCTGGTAGAGCCCGACGATCGTTGAGTTGACGCACCGTGTTGCCACGGATAGACGCGCCCCACATTCCGAACGCATTCACCTGAGTGAGGCGGCCGGCCGGCCCCCCGCTCTTTTTTTTTGGTTACCCCAATGGAAGCCACCACCCGCCTCGACACACGAGCCCAGATCCGAGAGGTCGTCCAGCCGACGATCGAGGCGGAGGGCTATCGCTTGATTGCCGTCGAGATCAGCGGCGACACGACAGGCGATATTGTCCGGCTGTACTGCGACGGCACCGACTTCGGCGTCGACGACTGCGCGAAGATCAGCCGAGCGTTGTCGCCCGTGCTTGATGTGGAAGACCCGATGAACGGACCGTACCGCCTGGAGGTGTCCAGTCCCGGTATCGACCGCCCAATCCAGAGCGAAGATGACTTCATTCGCTTCGTCGGACTCCGCGCCAAGCTCCGCCTCATTCCCGGTCTTGCGCGGCGCCGCTACAGCGGCACCCTCCAAGGCATGGACGACGGCCAAATCCTCATTGAGGTCGATGGCGAGCTTCATCATGTGCCCCTGACCCACCTGGACTGGGGCCACTTAGTCCTCGACCTCGACGAATTCTCAAGAATCCAAGACGCGTACAACGCGACGACACATCCTCAAGGAGCGCAATCATGATCAGCGATCTGGCAAGACTGGTGGACACCGTTCACCGTGAAAAGAACATTCCTCGCGACATCCTCATCGAGGTCCTCGAGCAAGCAATGATTGCAGCAGGACGCAAGCGGTATGGAATGGAGCGCGACCTCGAGGCCCAGTTCAACGAAGACCTCGGAGAGGTCGAGCTCTTCGAGTTCCGCACTGTCGTCGATGCCGTGGACAACGACGAGACGGAAATCAGCATCGATCTGGCCCGAATCGCCGATCCCGACTGCGAGCTGGGCGACTCACTCGGCATCAAGGTCGGCGTCGAGGACCTGGGTCGTATCGCTGCACAGACGGCCAAGCAGGTCATCATTCAGAAGATTCGTGACGCCGAGCGTGAGATGACCTTCAACGAGTTCAAGGACCGAAAGGGAGAGCTCATCACCGGTATCGTCCGCCGCTTCGAGAAGGGCAACATCATCGTCGACCTCGGACGCGCAGAGGCTATCCTTCCCAAGCGGGAGCAGGTGCAAACCGAAACCTACCGCCAAGGAGACCGGATCCAGGCCTACGTCTTGGACATTACGCGCGCATCTCGCTCGCCCCAGGTCGTGCTGAGCCGGACCCACCCTGGCCTCTTGATGAAGCTCTTCGAGCTGGAGGTCCCCGAGATCTACGAAGGCATCGTGCGAATCGAGGCCTGTGCACGAGAGCCGGGCCACCGTGCCAAGATTGCCGTCTCGAGCATGGACCGAGACGTCGATCCGGTCGGAGCCTGCGTGGGCCTCAAGGGCTCACGGGTACAGGCGGTGGTCCAAGAGCTTCGTGGCGAGGCCATCGACATCATTCCGTTCCACCCGGACCCCGCCCGCTTCATTGTGCACGCCATCTCGCCGGCGAACGTCACCCGGGTCTTCATCGACGAGCACACGCACTCGATGGAGTTGATCGTACCCGACGACCAACTCTCGAAGGCCATCGGCCGACGCGGACAAAACGTTCGGCTTGCGGCTCAGCTGACAGGCTGGAGAATCGATATCTTCAGCGTCAGTCGCCACACCGAGGTCACGGAAGCCGCCCGCGCAGAGCTGGTTCGCATTGCCAGCATCGACGAAGAGACCGTCGAGATGCTCATTCGCCACGGTTACCGTAGCGCGCAAGAGCTGTACGACGCCGAGGCCTACGAGCTCGGGGGCCTCCTCGACATCGAAGATGAAGACGCGGAGAAGATCATCGACGCCGCAGGCGCTGTACTCGATCAACTCATTGCCGAGGACGCCGAGCGGAAGGAGTCCGGTGAGGAGTATCCGGAGTTAGACGCCTCCTCAGAGGACGTCGCGGACACCGAGACATCGGCGCCTGATGCTGACGACCTTCCTCCGGAGGTCGATGACGAGCTGCCGCCCGAAGCCGAGTAGATGGCCGAGCGACTGTGCATGGCCTGCCTGAGGCGGAGACCTCAGGACGAACTGATCCCCCTGAGCGCGACCTCAGGGGGATCTTGCGTTGTGGGGCAAGGTCCACGCACGGCTTGGGTCTGCGAGTCCAGTGCCTGCATTGAGCGATTGGCGGCACGCCCTGGGGCGGCGAGTCGAAGCCTTAAGATCCGAGTGAATCACTCCCGTGATCTCGCTGAGCAAGTGATGGCCTGGCGGGCAAGCCGCCACGCATTGTGGCTCAGCCAGGCCCGCAAGTCCGGGTTGATTCGAGGAAGTGAGCGAGCTTACGAACCCGAGCACGGCATCCTCGCACGATCACGAGGCGCTGATAGCTCGCCCGCAGACACCGATAAAAGCAAAGGGCAAACCTACACTTTGGCCACCACACCCCTCCAAACG
>CAZKOI010000204.1:0-6564 GCA_964554315.1 uncultured Enterobacterales bacterium
GACGCCGTCAAACAGTTTGTGCGGCGTTATCCTCAGCTCCGCAAACCCATACTCTCGCCGGCTCGCCTGCTGTACATCTCCGCCGGAGCTTCGTGCGAGGAGCTGCATGCCGTAGCAGACACCCAAGACCGGGACGTCCACCTCAAGCCAGCCTGAGTCGAACGGAGGGGCATCATCGTCATAGACCGAGGACGGGCCTCCCGAGAGGATCAATCCCTTCAGGCGGTCCCCAAAGTCATTCGATGGCTCGGCAGTGCAGGGCTTAATCTCACAATAAACCCCCTGCTCCCGAATACGACGAGCGATCAACTGCGTGTACTGCGATCCAAAGTCTAGGATGAGGATGGTGTCATGGCCTTGCTGCATCGTGCCCTCCTTGGGGAGGACTCAGCTAACCGTCCCCGACCGACCTTACCGCCTCAAATCAGCGGAGAAGGCCCCTCCCGTCAGCGCATCGATGCTCGCCGTGAGTTCTTGTAGCCGCAGCTCATGCTTGATTTGGTCCCTCAAGGATGAAGAGGGGTTGAGGAGCTGGTCGACCTGGAGCCGTCGCCTATCGAAATAAACTCGCGTCACCTCGTCGAGCACCTTGTCGCGGAGCTTGACGATGTCCTGTGCTTCGTTGATTACACGAATCCGCTCCGAACTCATTACCAGCTTGTCGAGACGCCAAGCGAGCCGAACACCGATGCCTTGATCATCATCCGCACGTGCTGTGTTGTACTGATGCTCTCCGCTTCCCACCTCGCCGTCTCCGTTGATGTCGAGGTAGTCCCAGGTGGTGTATTCGTCGATGTCCTTGTCATAGGTGAGCGTGACGGCGGGAAGTGCGTAGGCCGCCTTCGATGCCTTGAGCCACCCATCGACCAAGGCGGGGTTGGTCTTCGTGTAGTCCATGGCCATGGCCTGGACCTTGAGCACGTCCGGCTCGTTGGAGAACTGAGCGAGGACCTGGTCGACGCTTGTGTAACTTCCCTTGTTCACCTTCTTGATGGTGAGCTCCTGGGACACCGCCCCTCGGAGAGCGTTCATGGTCTCGTTGCTCAGCCCCAAGACCCGCAGTTCCTCAACCGACCCCAAGCGGGACCTTGATGAACGAAGCTCAACAATCTGCCGGGCCTGATCAGCATCCACGCCGTCGATTCTGGCCAAATCCTCCACCGACACCTGGTTCAATAGGAGCGTGGGCGTTCCAGCGAAGGCGGTCGAAGAGAGTAGTGCTGCTGCTATCAAACTAAGGCGCATGGGGCCCTCCGTTGTCAGGATCCTTCCAGGACCCGGCTAAAGTAACCGTTTGTGTAGACATCGAGCCGCGCGGTGGACTCGGATATGTCAAGTTCGTGCGACACCTGCTCCTTGAGAGACAGGTTCTGGACCACTGCGCGAGCCTCAATGAGGCGATGCCGCGCGATGACCAACTCAGAAATCCGATTGGCGACGTCTGTTCGGTAACGGGTGACCCGCTCCGCGACGTTGGCCGCCATGGGCGCAAGGCTCCCCTCTCCATCCGCGTTGTAGACCTCGTCACCCACAACCGCCATCTGCTCCGAGGCTTGGCTCCACTCGTCAACATCCTCATAGCTGTCAAGGCCTTGGGTCGAACCACAGCCGCCGAAGCAAGCGGCAACGCCCACGCTCCATCCCGTGCGGAAATGACCGTTGTTCGAACCAGACGGCGGGCTGTCGGGCCCATTGCGCCAGTCGTAGTCGGCTCGCAGCATGCGCTGCTGATACCAGTCCCCTCGGATGGTGAGCTTGGGCAGCAGCAGGGCCCTCGCGATGGTCCCCTGGGTGACGATGTCACTCATCGCCATTCCAGGGCGATTCAAGGCCACCACCGTGAGTGTTCCCATGTCCGCACCCTCCGGAGTGGGTGCTGCCTGAGGTTCGTCGGTGTCCACCGAGACCTTGGCCTTCTTTAGGTGAAAGACGCCATCGGCACCACCGATAACCGGACCACTGTCGCCGTTGGCAAGCCAGTGGTTTGTAGGGCTTGGGAGTCCGTTGACGATTGGACGCCACAGCGTACCGCCGTCACGACTCTCCCAGACACCATCAACTCCTGCAGCCAGGAGGTGGCCCGGAGACTCGAGCGCCAGCAGGCTTCGTGTACCGGCAAGCATGTTGCGACCAGCAGCCCGCAGCTGTTCGCCCCCGTCATCGCTCCTCAGCACACCGACGGGCCCGGCCACCCAGAGACCGCCCTCCCAGTGCCTATCAATGGCCACAGTCCAGATGGGTACATCGGAGTCGTATCGGGACAGCACCTTTGCCCACTTTAAGCCATTCGGACTCCTGAAGAGCCCCTCCTCTGTGCCGGCGTAGATGGCCCTTTCATCTGTCGCGAAGTCAAAGACCTCAATCGAGCTGATGGGATCTAGGTTGCTGTGCCAGCTCTCGCCTTGATCTCTGGAGAAGCGCCGACCATAGGGTGTACCGGCCAGCACCAGACCACCGGGGGCGTCAGAGAATACGTGAACCTCCGAGAGTCCATCGAGAACCGACCAGGTCTCACCACCGTCGGTTGAACGCCACAGACCATCTGCGCGCGAGACCAAGGCAAGGCCTGCGACGGCATCAGAGAGCCAAACGACTCCACCGGCGCGTGGGTTGGCGTCACTCCCGTCGCCCTGCTCGTCCATCAGATAAAGCTCAGACACCTCGTCAACCGTGACCTCGGCGTCGTCGACCTCATTCTCCCGATCAGCTGGGGACTCCTCATCGGACGTCTCGTCATCGCTGTCCTCAGCCTCTGCCTCGTCCGCATCTTCAAGCGTGAGATCCTCGATCTCATCCATGAAGCCCTCGGCGTCCAACAGCAGCGTCTCTTCGTCCACAGCATCGCCCTCACCGAGCCTCAGACTGGTTGGACCCAAGACCTCCCGCCAAGAACCATCGCGCTTTCGGAGATACACGGCACCATAGGTGCTCAGCGCCAACATACTGCCGGACCTATCCGAGGCGATAGAGACCACCGATGCCCCTAGGCCCGCACCAATCCAAACATGGCCCGCCGAGTAATTGATCCGCTCTTCCGTCGCTGGAAGCTCGGCGCCACCATCCTCAGCCCACGCGGCGCCACCGTTTAGACCAACGCCCGCGGTCAGCGCAAATGCGGCAGACAGGATGACGACATGTGCAGACCGCTTGAACATTCTCACTCGGAAACACTGTCACTAATGTGGTTGTTGGGCGTTGGGCAACGCAAGACCAAGCTATGATTGCCCAATGAATCAGGTTCTACGAGGCGGAAAGGTCGTCACACGATCGGGCAAGTTTGGCGAATATGTCGCTTTTGATGCGGATATTCTGCTTTCAAATGGGGCGATTCTGGCCATTGTGCAGCCGCACACGGACGCACCGTCCTACACCGACATTGACGTCAGCGGCCTCTGGCTGGTGCCAGGCTTCGTTCAGGCACACACACATCTCGTACAGACCTTGTTTCGAGGCATGGCAGACGACCTCGCGCTTCTGGACTGGCTGAGAACCCGCATCTGGCCACTTGAGGCTGCACACGACGAGGACTCTGCCTACTGGTCTGCCCGGCTCGGGCTGACCGAGATGCTGCTGGGCGGCACGACAGCAATCTTGGACATGGCATCGATTCGAAACACGGACGCCATCTTTCGTGCCGCATCAGAAGCCGGTATACACGCTCACATCGGTAAGGCCATGATGGACCGTGAGAACGAAGCCGGCCTCTCCGAACCCCTGCAAGATTCCCTGAGCTCGTCTTGTGTCTTGCGCGACCGGTGGCATCAACGCGGACGCCTGCGCTATGCCTTTGCACCTCGGTTCGTCCCATCTTGTACGGAAGGGCTCCTCAAGGAAACAGTGGAGGAAGCGCGTCGGTCAGGCTGTCTGATTCACACCCATGCTTCGGAGAATCGTGATGAGGTCGAGCTGGTTCGACAGCTCACCGGAATGGATAACGTCGCCTACCTTGATAGCATTGGACTCACCGGTCCTGATGTCATTCTCGCCCACTGCATACACCTCAATGAACGGGAACAGGCGATACTCGCCGAGACCTCAACCGCCATCGCACACTGTCCGGGTTCAAACTTTATGCTCGGCAGCGGCGTAGCCCTCACCCCCGAGCTGCTGGAGCGGGGCGTCACGATTGTTCTAGGAGCCGATGGTGCGCCGTGCAACAACCGGATGGACATGTTTGCCGAGATGCGTCTGGCCGCTCTCATGCAGAAGCCTCGCCTCACCCCAGACGCCATTCGAGCAGAGCAAGTACTGACCATGGCGACCGAGACGGGTGCGAGAGTCCTCGGCACCGGTGGCGGCGATCTTATCGCGGGTGCAACCGCAGACATCGTGGCCATACAACCCGATGAAATCCATAGCTTAGGCGGCGGCCGACCCGCAGGACGGCTGGTTTACTCGGCCACTCCCGCGAATGTCCGACACGTTTGGGTCGCGGGCGAACGCGTCGTGGAGAATGGCCAGCTCCTTTGCTGGTCACTAGACGAGACCATTGAGGGGTGCAAGCAAGCGCTGCGCCGAGTACGAGAGCGTGTGAACTTGTGAAGGTCTTGAGCGCTGCAGTCGCAGCAAAACGCGAGGGCCGTCCCGCTGCGTTGGTCACTATCATCGGCATCGCCGGCTCGGCGCCTCGGCACACGGGCAGCAAGATGCTGGTCTATGGCGACGGCCAGATCGTCGGGACCGTGGGTGGTGGCGCCTTCGAGCACCGTGTCATTGGAGCAGCGTTAGACGTCATTAGAGCGGGTCACCCGGCCCGATTCAAGGCCAATCTCTCGAGAGACCTCGGCATGTGCTGTGGGGGTGAAATGGAGGCTTACATCGAACCCCTGGAGGGACTGGTGAATCTGATTATCTTTGGCGCGGGACATGTGGGTGCTGCGACGGCCGACCTGGCCGTAGGAGCAGGCATGAGCGTGACTCTGATCGATGAGCGCCCCGAGCTTCTCGAGGTGGATTCGCATGACCCGAAGATCACCCTCGTCTGCAGCGACCCAATGAGGGCGATCGAGCGTCTCCCTTGGGGCCCAATGACCTACATTCTTGTGGTGACCCACAGCCACCAGCTTGACCAAGACCTTGTGGCCACCATTCTTCCGCGAGACTTTGGTTGGCTTGGAATGATCGGCAGCAAGGCGAAGGTGAAGAAGTTTCACCTCCGCTTCAAGGCTGCAGGAATCGATGAGTCGCTCTTCGCCAAGCTGTCCGCACCTGTCGGACTGGACATTGGTGCGGAGACACCCGCAGAGATCGCCGTGAGCATTCTTGCAGAGCTCATCCGACTTCGGCGCGGATCAACCGCGGCACCCTTTCCCCTCTCCGATGCAGTGAAGCCCAGCACAACGACTGACGCCTGAAGAGCCTCGACCTCAAGTCTTGATCAGAAGCCCCATCAGGTGGTCCAGCTTCACCGGCTTCGGGACCACCTCCGCATCGGGGACGGTGGCAAGAAGCGGACCCAGATCCGCCGACAGCGGGCTGGTCAACAAGACGACGGCCGTCGGGTCGCACAGACCGACGAGCAATCGGAGGTCGACATCTGGCGTGTCGGTGTCGACCAGCAGCGCCCGTGGTTTCGCCGCTCCGGCATGGTAGCCCGCGACTAGCGCCGAGTCGGCATAAAAAACCTTACAGTGCCCATTGAGCTCGAGGAACTCCGCAACCATATCGGCAAAGTCAGGCTCGCGACCGACAATGAGGACGGAGCAAGGCGGTTCTTCAGCTCCACTGTTTCCCTGACCAGTTTTGCGCCTCTCGGCGAAATCCTCAAGGTCCGCGATGGACACACGCCGGTGCCCGCCTGGCGTCACATGGGCTGGCAGCGCACCGGATTCGATCCACTTAACGACGGTAGGCGGACTCACTCCGAGCCGCTCTGCGACCCCGGTTGTCGTAAGAAACGTCCGGACGGTGTTCGACACAGTGCCCGCTTACATCACCCGGAAGCGGAAGAACGTCTCGCCAATCACGAGCTCCTCGCCACCAAACAGGCGGCGTTCCGAAATCAACTCCCCGTTAACCATCGTACCGTTCGAGGACTTGTTGTCTTCGAGGTAGTAGTTCGCAGCACGCCGGTAGAGCTTGCAGTGAAAGCGCGAGACCTTCGAGTCGTTCTTGATTTGAAGGTCATTGTCACGACCACGACCGATGGTAAACACATCGCCCGTCAACGCGTAAATCTGCTCGTCCGGGGTACCTTCATTGGAGAGCAGGATTGCTCGACGGGCCTCAGCCTCCTCTAGGTCGCTCAGACTCGCTTCCTCGCTGGGCTCAACGCCGATCTCATCAACCCCAGAATCATCGATCTGAACGTCGACGGCGGCCGGCTCTTGTGCCTCCTCCGGAACCACATCCACCGCGTCTTCATCATCCGCCACATCAAAGGCTACAGCTTCCTCGGCTTCGATATCGTCTTGCTCAATCTCGACGCTCTCATCAACGCCCTCGGCCTCTTCGAAGCCCGGGAGGATAGCATCGACAACGTCGTCGTCGTGGTCGGCTACGACCTCAAGGTCGTCATCCTCGTCGTCCTCAACATCAGCCTCGGTCGCGTTCTCAGCGGCGGGC
>CAZKOI010000205.1:0-6556 GCA_964554315.1 uncultured Enterobacterales bacterium
CGATGGCACGAATGGTCGCCATCACCTCTTGGCGCGCCTCCCATGACGGCTTTCCTACCTCTCGTGTGATGCCCAGTGCGAGGGCCTCTTGGTGCGTGACCAGTTGCTCCCTGAACCGATGAACAGCGCTCACCCGATCGGCGATCGACACGCGGCGCCAGACCCGGTAGCCAACCGCTGCAAACTCCACGGCCTGATCGACCGAGGCTTCTGAGAAAGGGAACCGTCCGAGCACATCCCCTCGGTCCGCAGGATTGACACCATTGATGTAGCCATCCACCGCTTCCGGTTTCACGAAGGAACCGTAGATGTAGTCCCCCTTCCTCAGCAATCGGCCCAAGGCCTCTCCCACGGCTGCTCCCTCGCGTGAGACCCGAGTATAGCCTGAGGCGCGGAATCCATGGCCGAGTTGTGCGCTGTCCGCTATGTTCTCGACCCGCCAATCAGAGGGATGGTGCCCGAATGAAAAACGTTTACAACAACGTCCTTGAGGTCGTCGGAAACACGCCCTTGGTCCGACTCAACACCATGACACACGGTCTGCAGGCCAACGTCTACGCCAAGGTCGAGTTCGTCAATCCCGGGGGCAGCGTCAAGGATCGCATCGCGATGCACATCATTGACGAGGCGGAGCGCACAGGCGCCCTCAAGCCGGGCGGCACGATCGTCGAGGCAACCAGCGGCAACACCGGCGCAGGATTGGCCATGGTCGCGGCGCTCCGCGGTTACAAGACCATCTTTGTGCTCCCCGACAAGCAGTCGGAGGAGAAGCGTGCAGCCCTCCGAGCGTGGGGAGCCAAGGTGGTGGTGACCCCCACCAATGTCGAGCCTGATGACCCCCGGTCCTACTACAAGACCGCCGAGCGAATCGTCGAGGAGACACCCAACGCTTTCTACGCCAACCAGTACCACAACCCGGCAAACCCTCTTGCACACTACGAGTCGACCGGCCCCGAGCTCTACGACCAACTGGACGGAAAGATTGACGTGTTCATCGCCGGAGCCGGTACGGGAGGCACCATCTCGGGCGTGGGCAAGTACCTCAAGGAGCAGAACCCGGACATCCAAGTGGTCGCGGTCGACCCTGTGGGCTCGCTCTACTACGACTACTTCCATACCGGTCAGCTCACGCAGCCCCACAGCTACCTGCTCGAGGGCATCGGCGAGGACTTCTTGCCGTCGACCATGAACTTCGACTACGTCGATGATGTGGTCCGGGTCAACGACCACGAGAGCTTCGCCGCCACCCGGGAGCTGGTCGCTACCGAGGGCCTCTTCTGCGGCGTCTCGTGCGGTGCTGCGATCGCGGGAGGCCTCAAGTACCTCCGTCGGAACGATCGCGAAGGCATGAATGCTGTCATCTTGCTGCCCGACAATGGCAGCCGCTATCTCTCCAAGGTCTACAACGACAAGTGGATGGAGGAGAACGGCTTCTTCGCGGAGGAGTCGGCCCTGGGGACCTTGGGCGAACTCCTCGCAAACCGCGGCGAGCGCGCCTTGGTGACAGTGCCGGCGAACAGCTCGGTGACAGAAGTCGTGGGCCTGCTCAAGCTGCACGGCGTGAGCCAGCTGCCGGTGATGGACGGTGACAAGCTACTCGGCATCATCTCGGAGAAGCAGCTCCTTGAGCGCGCGCTCCAAGGTGCGCGCGCAAACGTCCAGGTCGGCACGATTGCTCAGTCCAACTACTGCACCGTCAGTGCCGACACGGACATCAGCGTCCTCACGGACCTCTTCCGGCGGTTCAAGGTGGCCATCGTCCTCAAGAACGGGCAGCCGTCCGACATCATCACCCGCATCGACCTCATCGATCACATCAGCCAGAAAGCAGGCGGTCGCTCATGAAAATCGAGACTCAGGTCATTCATGCGGGGCAACACCCCGACCCTCAGACCGGTGCGGTCATGACGCCGGTCTACCAGACCTCCACCTACGCACAGAAGCATCCCGGGGTGGCCGAGTGGGAATATAGCCGAACCCACAACCCGACCCGAACGGCTCTGCAGGACTGCCTCGCTGCGCTAGAAGGCGGCACGCACGGGGTCTGCTTCGCTTCCGGACTCGCCGCGGTCGATACCGTGGTTCGAACGCTCTCACCGGGAGACCACGTCGTGTGCGGCGACGATGTCTACGGGGGAACGTATCGGCTGTTCACCACTGTTTTCGCGAAGGTGGGGATCAAGTTTAGCTTTGTGAACCTCTCCGATCCCGATGTGGAGATTCCTGCCGGGACCAAGCTGGTGTGGGCCGAGACTCCGACCAATCCGCTGCTCAAGACCGCCGACATCCAGAGCCTGGCCGACAAAGCGCATGCCGTCGGCGCGCTGCTTGCCGTCGACAACACGTTCGCAACGCCCATATTTCAGAAGCCCCTGAGTCTGGGTGCGGACATCGTGCTGCACAGCACCACCAAGTACCTTGGCGGCCACTCCGACGTCGTCGGCGGCGTACTCATCACCTCCAACGACGTGCTTGCGCAGCAGTTCACGACACTGCAAAATTCCGTCGGCGCTGTCCCGGGCCCGTGGGACTGCTTCCTGACCCTGCGCGGCGTCAAGACACTGGCCGTCCGCATGGCCCGCCACGACGAGAATGCGAAGGCTTTGGTGGCCTGGATGAAAGAGCGGGACGACGTCGCCAAGGTGATCTACCCGGGCTTCGGAGGGATGGTTTCTTTTGTCCTCCGGGGTGATCTCGATGCCGCGGTTCGCTTCGTCAAGGCCACGCGGGTGTTCACGCTTGCGGAGAGCCTGGGAGGGGTGGAGAGCCTGATCGAGCTCCCGGCCATTATGACGCACGCCTCCGTACCGGCGGACGTTCGCGCCAGCATCGGCATCGACGATGGACTCATTCGACTCAGCGTCGGCATCGAACATGTTGATGACCAGAGGGCCGACCTAGAGCGGGCTTTCGCAGCCGCTCGAGGCTAACTTGGTGGCGAGGGTCGCCTACCTGGTCCCCGCTCCCGGCATTCCTGTGCGGGGACCTTCTGGTGCCTCTGCCCACGTTAGAGCGCTGGCGAGTGCGTGGTCAGAAGACCACGACATCAAGGTCTTCGCGGCGCGAATTAGCGACAGCCGCGGAACCTACGGCGAGCCAGTGCCCACCATCGCGGCCGGCACACCGGGCTGGCCAAGCTGGCTCGAGCGCTACCGCGACATGGTGGAGGTCGCGACTGCACGGCGCGTCGCCAATCACGTCCTGTCCAGCGCCTCGGGGGGCTGGATGCCTGACCTTGCGATCGAGCGCCACACCCTCTTCTCTGACGCAGGCTGGCGCGTCTCGGACTCCCTCGGCATACCTTGGGGCCTCGAGGTCAACGCACCGCCCATAATGGAGCGCCGCCAGTTCGAGTCGATCCGGCGCGCATCCTTCGCAGAGGAGTGGCAGAACCAGGTCCTGCTCCGCGCGCCAGTGGTCATGGCCGTCAGCCGCTGGCTCAAGACCTGGCTCGAGACAGAGATCGGGTGTCGAAACGTGGTGTGGGTGCCCAACGGTGTCGTTCCTCTGCGGGGAAGCCGGGAGCGAGGTCGAGCGATGCTCGGCCTCAGCGAGGACGATCGCGTGGTGGGCTTCTCGGGGTCGTTCAAGCCCTGGCACGGCCTGGGAACGCTGGAGGAGGTCGCTCGCGGGGCAGAGGCCAAGCTGGTCCTGATCGGTGCCGACGCACCGAGCGACGTGGAAGGGCTGCACACCGGCTTCCTCAACGGCCAGGCGTATGCCGACGCGATCGCAGCGCTCGATGTGGGGCTCGCGCCCTACCCGGAAGATGCCCCGCCATGGTTCTGCCCCCTCAAGGTCATGGACTACCGAGCACAAGGAACGCCGGTCGTCGGGACTGATGTCGGAGAGACGCGGACATTAGTCGGTGACGGCGGTACCATTGTCTCGCCCGGAGATCTAAAGACCATGATCGATGCCACCCGATACTGGATTGGACGTCGAGCCAAGCCGAAGATCCGAAGCTGGCATCGGGTCGGCCTCGAGATGATCGAGGCCGTGAACGAACCTCCCGTTGTCGAGGGTACGCCTTGAGCCCACCCATCGCCACCGCCGCGCGATTTCGGAGTCGCATGCGCCGCCACTTCGGGTGGTTCTACTACCTCACAGGAATGGGGATACTGCTCCGCCGAATCGGTCTCGAGGACCACTCGGCCGAGGCGATTCGCCGCGCTGCCGAGCGGGGTCCTGTCGTCTACATCCTGCACACTCGCTCCAAGCTTGACTGGCTCGCACTCAATCGCGCCTTGAACGGTCGACGACTCCCTCTCGCACGGTTCTCCAATGGCATGCGCTCCTCGCTCTGGGCGCCGCTTCGCCAGGGCGTGCGGGAGTGGTGGCAAGCGCTGCGGCTTCGGCTGGAGCACGGCCCCGCCCCGGACCCCATCGACAGCGGGTGGCTTACGAACGTCGTGGCCGCGGGCATGCCCACCGCCCTGTTCTTGCTGGCAGGACGAAGCATCAAGAGCTCGATCAAACGAACCCGAAATCGACCCGACCACTTTGATCCCATCCAAGCCTTGATGGACGCGCAGGCCAAGAGCGCCGAGCCGATCCAGCTCATCCCAGTGGTGGTCGCCTGGCAGCGGCGACCCGAGGTGGCGCGCACCCAGGTGGGTCAGTTCATCATGGGGTCACAGGATGAGCCGGGACCGCTCCAGAAGCTGGCCGCCGTCGCCGGCCGTAACGCCAAGGCTGTGATTCAAGCCGGCGAGCCCATCGACCTGCACGACGCCATCCTGCGCTTTGGTGACGACGCGCCTGTCCGACAAGCACGACGAATACGCTTGCTGCTTCGCCGATATCTCTGGCGAGAGAGTCACATGATCAGGGGGCCGCGAATCCGACCCCACCGGTGGACGAAGCGGCTGGTCCTGCAGTCGCCACAGGTCCGCCAGATGGTGGCCGAGGAAGCGGCCCGAACAGGACGGAGCGAAGACGATGTCTTCCACGATGCAGAGCGCACGCTCACCCACATCGCCGCCAAGATGCGCATCGGCACCGTTCGAATAGTGGCGATGACGCTGAAGTTCCTCTGGAACCGCATCTACGCGGGTGTGGACATCCCGGAGGCCGATATGCGCCGCCTTCGGGACTCTTTTCGAGAAGCCACCCCCATCCTCATTCCGTGTCACCGCTCCCACCTGGACTACCTGCTCATCTCCAGCCAGCTGTACTACCGAGACATGGTACTGCCTCATGTGATCGCCGGAGAGAACCTCAGCTTCTGGCCGCTCGGCTCCATCTTTCGCCGATGCGGTGCCTTCTTCATTCGGCGCAGCTTTGGTGACGACCGGGTCTTTCCGGCCATCTTTCAGCGCTACCTTCACCAGCTGGTTCGAGACGGCTTCCCCATCGAGTTCTTCATTGAGGGCGGTCGCAGCCGCACCGGCAAGCTCCTGCCGCCGAGACTCGGTGTCCTCAAGATGATCATGGACTCCGCACAGAACCTTCGTGAGGGCTGGGATGTAAACCTGGTTCCGATCGGCATCTCGTATGAGCAGATCGCCGAGGAGCGCGCCTACCGGAAGGAGCTCCAGGGCGAGGACAAGGTCTCGGAGAATGTCGGCCAGGTCGTGAAGGCGACGTCAATATTCAAGCGAAGACTCGGCCGAGTTTACGTCCGCATCGGGGAGCCCATCAGCCTCTCCAGCGTGTTCTCGTCCCTGCCCGCACCCTTCCACGAGCTGGATGCAGACCGCCGAGAGGAGGTGGTCCAGATCACCGGTGAGCGAGTCATGCACCGCATCGGCGACAACATGGTCGTGATGGCGACTGGCCTGGTGGGGCTGGCGCTGCTGGCCCAGTCCAAGGCGAGCGTTCGCGAGCCGGAGTTGCTGGGGCGGATACAACGCCTGCTCGAGGCCCTCAAGCGGACCGAAGCCCCCATCGCCCATGCACTGCTCGACCCGGCCTGGGACCCCGAGAAGAGCCTTGCCCGATTCGAGTCCAACCGCTTGATTCAGCGCATGAACCTCGGCGGTGAGGCCGTCATCCAGGTGATCGGCGACCGACGCATCACCTTGGAGTACTACAAGAACGGCGTGCTCCACCACCTCGCCCCGATAGCACTCATGGCGGCCGCCATCCGCGCCCATCGCGACATGTTCTCTGACGACGCGCGAATCCCCAAAGACCACACCGTCTACGCTTCCATCGAGCGCCTCTTCGCCAAGCAAATCTTCTTGCTGCGATACGAATTCACACTCGACCCGAACCAAAATGTCGAGCGCCTCTTCGCTGACGCGCTCTCCGGCCTCAAGCACTACGGCGCCATCCATATGGACGCATCCGGCATCGCGATTGCGGACCGGGTGCGCGTGACGGAGATGGCCGAGCTGGTGAGGAACCTCATCGAGAGCGTCGACGTGACCCTGCGCGGTGCGCAGGCCTTGCGAGACTCGGACCTGGATCTGCGATCGATTCCCAAAGCGCTCGCGGAGATCGGTGAGAAGATGCTCAACCTCGGCGAGATAAAGCGCCCGGAGGCGCTCTCTCTCGTCAACCTGAAGAACACGGTTCGCGCCCTGAGGGACGAGGGAGCCCTCAGCTTTAA
>CAZKOI010000206.1:0-6498 GCA_964554315.1 uncultured Enterobacterales bacterium
CAATCTCAGCACCTACGATGCCCATGCAGAGCGTATCCACCACCATCATTGGAACGGCCTCTTGCCACTCCCCCATCAGCGCATGCCCCGAACCTGCAACGACCAGCCCCGTGCCCACCATTAAACCGGGCAGCGGATGCGGTGGGGGATCGGCCCTCCACGCCTCATGGGTGCTCCAGTCTTCAGCAACCTCGCGCGCGAACGCACTCAAAGGCTGGGGCCGGTCATTCACAGTGACGGTGCGAACAATCGACATCGGAATGGACGCGGTCGCTCCCGTCTTGGGGACGGTCATAACGAACCCAGATTGTTCCGGCCGGAGATACCAACCCTCAACCCGCTCGTCCCCTTCTAGCTCTACGCTGAGGTGGTCGTTGATGTCGATGGCCAGAGCGGTCAAGCTAAGCCAGACCCCCAGAATCAAACATACCCCCCGTGTCCGATGTCACGAGCCAGGTTCTCAAACCGCAGATAGTTTCCTTGGAAAGCCAGCTTGACCGTCCCTGTCTGTCCGGCTCGCTGTTTACCGATGAGCACCTCGGCCACCCCAGGCTCCGGCGACGAGTCCTTGTTGTAGTAATCGTCACGGTAGATGAACATGATCACATCGGCGTCCTGCTCAATCGCGCCCGACTCGCGAAGATCGCTTAGCTTGGGCCGCTTGTTGTCACGCATCTCAACGCCCCGATTCAGCTGACTGAGTGCAAGGACCGTGACATCCAATTCCTTGGCAAGGTTCTTTAGCCCCATCGAGGAGATAGCAACCTGCCGTTCACGACTGGCCCGAGGGTCATTGGTTCCCATCAGGCCAATATAGTCCACGACAATCAATCCAAGCTCTGGGCACTTCGACTTGAGCCGTCTCGCCTTACTTCGAATCTGGGTGATGGTGAGCCCAGGTGTGTCATCCATGAAGAGCGCAAGGTTGCTCAGTACCTCCGATGCCTCGACGAGCCTGGGGAGATCTCGATCCTGGTTCAACCGACCTGTCCGAACGTTTCCTGCGTCAACCCGTCCCTGCGCACACAGCAGACGCGTAGCGAGCTGCTCCCGCCCCATCTCGAGCGAGAAGATACCCACGCCGCACCCTTGATGAGCGGCATTGAGGGCGATGTTGAGGGCGAGGGCCGTCTTCCCCATCGCGGGTCTCGCAGCGAGCACCATGAGGTCCGTCTTGTGCAAGCCAGCGAGAATCTTATCGAGGTCAATGAATCCCGTGGATACCCCCGTTACCTCCCCCGGTCCAGCCTCGGCGCGAGCCTGAATCTTCATGAAGGTGGTGTCTACAACGCTGGATAGTTGCTCCCAGTCTTGCTTTGCCCCCTGCTGAGTGACATCGAAGACTGTCTTCTCCGCGAAGTCGAGGAGGCTATCCAGATCGGCGCTTCCACCTCTGGCCTGGCTCTCAATGTCCTGAACACCTTGAATCAGCCGTCGCGCGATTGCACGCTGCTCAATGATGTTCGCGAAGTACTCAAGGTTTTGGGTACTCGGAACGTTGTCGCTAAGCTTCGACACGTAGTCGAGCCCACCCACCTCAGCGACGCAGTTGGTGGCGACCACCTGATCGATGACCGCCACCATCTCTGTGGGCTTGTTGGACTCCGCCATGCCCACCATCAGAGCGTAGAGCTTGGCGTGGTCCTCTCGATAGAAGTCCTCGGGCTTTAGCGTCTCCGCGATCACGAGGCACTGCGACGGGTCGAGCATGAGGCCCCCAAGGACCGCACGCTCGGACTCAACACTCTGCGGCAGTGCTCCGCCTTCGCTCATTGAACACCCCGGGGGCTCACCCCTCTACGACGTACACCTTGAGCGTTGCCTCAACATCCATGCCGAGCTTGACCTGAATGTCGAATGCGCCGGTTGACTTGATGGCATCGCCCATAGCCAGCGTGCGTCGGTCGACCTCAACACCTGCCTCGGCGAGCTTCTCAACGACGTCTCTGTTGGTAATGGAACCGAACAGCTTGCCTTCCTCGCCAACCTTCGCCTGGATGGTGATTGGTGTCGCCGCTATCTTGGCCGCCAACGCCTCCGACTCAGCCTTGACCTTGGCCCGCTGGGCATCGGCCTCACGCTGTTGGTGCGCCATACGCCTGCGGTTTCCTTGGTCGGCGATGACCGCCATACCACGAGGAACAAGGAAGTTTCGGCCGTAGCCGTCCTTGACCTTGACCACGTCACCTACGCTGCCCAGGTTGGGAACGTTCTTCTTAAGAATTACGAGCATTTGGGGCCCCCTAGTCCAGCGCCAGGTATGGCAAGAGTGCGATGGTGCGTGCGCGCTTCACAGCAGTCGCCACTTGACGCTGGTGCTTGGCACAGTTGCCGCTGATTCGACGAGGGACAATCTTCCCACGCTCGGTGATAAATCCGCGGAGCATGCGAGCATCCTTGTAGTCGATCGTGTCACCGTCCTCGCCGCAGAAACGACATGCCTTTCTGCGAGAGCTCGATGACTTCGTCTTGCGGTTTGTAGAAACTCTAGATTCTTCTGTCATGGTTCTGTCCATCCTACTCGTCGTCATCGTCATCGCCGTCGACATCATCGCCGTCAGCGTCATGGTCATCGGCGGCGTCACGGCCGGCAGCAGCCTCCGCAGCAGCCTCCGCAGCGGCCGCATCAGCGGCAGCGACAGCCTCTCGAGCGGCTACCGCAGCGGCAGCGGCAGCAGCCTCGGCAGCCTCCGCCTCAGCGGCAAGCCTTGCCGCCTCTTCCTCGGCTGCTCGAGCGGCATCACGCTCAGCCTTCTCTGCCTCTGCTGAGGTGCGCGCAGACTCCACATCAACGTTCTTATCAAGCTGCACTGTGATGTATCGCATGAACGAGTCATCCAGACCGAGCGCACGCTCAATGGAGAGCGGTGCCTCGGAGGGTGCCACGAAGTTGATGTAGTTGTAGATGCCGTGCTCGTTCTTTGCGATTGGGTAAGCAAGCTTCTTGCGTCCCCAGTCCTCAACCGCAAGAACCTGTCCTTCGGCCTTCTCGATGAGGCCAGCCACCTTGGTGGCGAGTCCCTCGAGATCGGTCGCGTTCAGTTGCGGTTGAGTCACGTAAATGAGCTCATATTGGTTCAAGATCATGGTGATTTTCCTCCACCTGGTCTCAACGGGGGACGCTGTCACGCCCCCGCGGAGGGTTTACTGACCGAAAAATCCGGTCGCGGTGAGCAGCGGTGCAATAACGAGTGCAACGACGCTCATGAGTTTGACGAGAATGTTGAGAGAGGGGCCAGCGGTGTCCTTGAAGGGGTCGCCCACAGTGTCGCCGACCACGGAAGCGTCGTGTGCCTCCGATCCCTTGGGATGGACTGTTCCGTCCGCCATCGTGTAGCCGCCGCCCTCGAAGGACTTCTTGGCGTTGTCCCACGCACCGCCGGCATTGGACATGAAGATCGCCATGAGCACGCCGGCTACGGTGACCCCCACCAGAACGCCTCCCAGTGCCTGGGCACCGAAGAGAAATCCGACCGCGACAGGCGTCACGATAGCAAGCGCTCCGGGCATCCGCATTTGCCGGATTGCAGCCTTGGTCGAGATGTCCACGCAGCTCTTGGTGTCAGGAGCCACCTTGCCCTCGAGCAGGCCCTCGATCTCGCGGAACTGACGCCGTACCTCGGTGATCATGTCCATCGCGGCCTCTCCAACGGCCTTCATAGCCATGGAGGAGAACAGGAATGGAAGCATGCCGCCGACGAAGACGCCTGCCATAACGATGGGCTTCGACACGTCGATGGCTGTCGTCCCTGATTGCTGCATGAAGGCCGCGAACAGAGCCAAAGCCGTCATGGCTGCAGACCCAATCGCGAAGCCCTTACCGATGGCTGCCGTTGTGTTACCGACGGCGTCTAGCGTGTCTGTCCGCTGACGGACGACCTCCTCTTGGTGGGACATCTCCGCAATACCGCCGGCGTTATCGGCGATAGGACCGTAGGCGTCCACCGCAAGCTGGATCCCCGTTGTCGAGAGCATACCGAGTGCGGCAATGGCCACACCGTAAAGGCCCGCAACCGAGTTGGCCACGACCACACCGACTGCAATGCAGAGGATAGGCCAGGCGGTCGACTGCATGCCGACGCCGAGACCCGCGATGATGTTGGTTGCGGTTCCGGTCTTGGACTGCTCCGCGATGGAGTTCACCGGCTCTTTGCCCATCGAGCAGTAGTATGCCGTGATGACACCGACTGCGACACCGGTCGCGAGACCGACGACGGTTGCCACACCGACGTGCCACCAGAGCACGTTGACGACGGCCCCGTTTACCGTGGCCTCCGCACCGCCGGCAGGCCAGAGCTGGTAGGCCAGAGCGAATGTGGCAATGGCCATGACACCAGCAGCACCGAAGGCGCCCGTGTCCAGCGCGTGCTGCGGGTTGCCCCCCTCCTTGGTCTTGACGACGAAGGTGCCGGCGATCGAGCAGATGACGCCCGCCGCGGCAATCAGGAGCGGAAGGATGACCGGGTTCAGGTCTCCATCTTGGACCTGAGTGAAGCCCATAGCGAGGACCATGGCGCCGATGATGGCACCGACGTAAGACTCGAAGAGGTCTGCGCCCATTCCCGCCACGTCTCCAACGTTATCGCCCACGTTGTCCGCGATGACAGCTGGGTTGCGAGGGTCGTCCTCAGGCAGGCCCGCCTCGACCTTACCGACCAGGTCAGCGCCGACGTCCGCCGCCTTGGTGTAGATTCCACCACCGACACGTGCGAACAGGGCAATCGAAGAGGCCCCCATCGAGAAGCCAGTGATGACATTCAAGGCAGTCTGGGTTTCAAACATGCCGGTGAACACCAGCCAGAGGCCCCCGAGACCCACCATCGCGAGGCCGACGACGGCCATTCCCATCACGGCTCCGCCGCTGAACGCCACATCAAGGGCCTGAGGGAGGCCCTTGGTCGCTGCGGCGGTTGTGCGCACGTTGGCGTCCGTCGCGATCTTCATCCCGAAGTAGCCAGCGAGGCCGGAGAAGACGGCGCCCAGAACGAACGCGAGCGCGATGACTGGGCTCTGGTTTGTGCCGCCGGAGTTTGCGACGCCCAACAGAATCGCGACGACGACAACGAAAATGGCCAGCACACGGTACTCCGCGTTGAGGAAGGCCATCGCCCCCTCTTGGATGCGGCGCGCGATCTCCTTCATCTCGTCGGTGCCGGCGTCCTGCTTCTGCACCCACTTGGCCTTTGAGTATGCGAACGCCAAGGCGATGATCCCGGCGACTGGTACTGCTATTACAAGGTTCATTTTTTCTCCCGAGGACTCCGCCTCAGTGAATGTTCAACAAACAGGGATGTCCGCCTTCTGGCGAACGTTGAATTGGTTCATGGCACCATCAAGTCCCTCGCGGAGGAGGCACTCGATAGCGTCTGCGGCACGGTCCACGATGCTTGGAATCGTGCCTTGCTCCGTGATGGACCACTTCCCGAGCACGTAGTCAGCCGTGGCCCAGCCCTCGGGAGGGCGTCCAATGCCGACCCGAACACGTAAGGTGTCCGAACCCGCATGCTTGGCGATATCCCGGAGGCCGTTGTGGCCCCCGTGACCGCCGCCCCGCTTGAGCTGCACACGACCGTGCGGGAGGTCGAGGTCATCGTGGACGACGACGACCTTGTCAAGCTCAAGCTTGAAGTAGCCCATGAGCGAGCGGACAGGCTCCCCTGAGCGGTTCATGAAGGACTGGGGACGTGCGAGAAGCGCCTTGTCAGAACCAATACGACCCACGCCAACAAGCGCACCAAGCTGCTTGCTATCCGCGGTTATGGTCCAACGATTTGCCAGGTTCTCAATCACATCGAATCCAACGTTGTGGCGTGTCGAGGCATAGCGGCGGCCTGGATTGCCCAGTCCAACCACCATCCACATGAACTACTCGCCGGCCTCTTCGGAAGACCCTTCAGCCTCGACAGCTCCACCACCGTCCACGGCCTCAGCCCCTTCTTCCGGCTCTTCTTCAACGGCGACTCGCGCGCCGCGCTTGCCGACGACGGTCAGGATGTTGAAGTCGTTGGGAGCCACAATCTCCGCCCCTGCAGGGGCTGGCACGGTGGACACCCGGACAAAGTCGCCGATGTTCAGCTTCGAGACGTCGACGTTGACGCTTGCCGGAATGCTGTCCGGCTTGCAGCGTACATCGAGGTCCCGTCGAATGAGGCGAAGCTTTCCACCTGCGGTGACGCCAATGGCCTTTCCTGTGGGCTTCACAGGAACTCGAACCATGACCTCCACGTCCGCATCCACCTCGTAGAAGTCAACGTGGATGAGGTTCGCGGTGACCGGATCGCGCTGCGTGGCCTTGACGAGGCAGGTGAATGTCTTGCCATCGACACCGATGCTCACGAGCGTGTTGCGGTTTCCGCTCCGGCGGAAGGCCGTCTCGAGCTCGTTCGGATCGAGGGACACTGAGGTTGAGGACTGACCCGCCCGGTAGATGACGGCGGGCAGGAGGCCTTGCGCGCGAATCTTACGGGCCGCGCCCTTGCCGAGGTCGTTACGCGATGA
>CAZKOI010000207.1:0-3688 GCA_964554315.1 uncultured Enterobacterales bacterium
GGCGGTCAAGTTAGAGGCTGGAGGGACTTGGATGCAAGCCGGTAATGAGGTCCACTTCACAGGGTGCTTGTCCGCCGATGGATGTGTGTTTGTCGGCACGATGGATGGGGCCATGGGCTCCACTGTCGCAGAGGCGCCCGCGGAGGTCTCGACTCAACGGGTGACGGCCGCTGAGGCGATAGAGTTTGTTCCGGTCAATCCTGCCCAGCCCAAGGGTCCCAGTGTGTACCCACTGTCGGGAGACAGAGCGAAGGGACCATTCACCGCGTTGGCAAACTTTCCCCCTGGCTTCGCGACGCCGCCTCACAGTCACACAGCAGGGTCTGCTGCGGCTCTGGTCTCGGGGAACCTCATGCTCTCGAGCGGAAGTACGATGGTTGTCGGTGATCACTGGACGACCGACGGCGGTGTTGTCCATCAGGCGACCTGCACCAGCGAGGAGCCCTGCCGCTTCTTCATCACCATGGATGGCGCGCTGGACATGGTCCCTGCCAAGTAGGCTGGCCGCGTGTGTGGCTTGAGTAGACTGCACCTATCGACGGTGTTCCTTCTGTTGGGGCCCGTCGGTTGTGACGACGGCAAGGCTGTCCGTGAGGAAGTGCGGCATGACCCTGAAGGCTTCGAGCTGATTGACTACGTCGATCCCCTGATCGGTACGGGAGGCATCGGCTATGGGGTGGGCTGTGGATTCCCGGGCGCCAGTCTCCCTAACGGGCTCGTCTCACTCTCGCCGGACACGGCCGATGCGAGCGGGAACAGCTTCGGTGCTTATCGAGGGGGTGGCTACCACTTTGGCGACAGCAACATTCAGGGCTTCTCTCACATGCACCTGTATGCCGTCGGGCTCTCCGACTATGGGCAAGTTGCCTTCATGCCGACCAATGGGATGGCGCCAGCCAAGACCACGGAGGCGGGCTACCGGACGCGCTTCTCCCACGATGACGAGCACGCGACTCCGGGCGCATACGAGGTGTATCTTCCCGACGTGGGGGTCGATGTGAGACTCTCGGCGACACCGAGGACAGGCGTGCACGAGTACGCGTTCGATGCTCATGTCTCGGACCCGACCATCATCATGGACCTTGGCCACATTCTCGGCCAGTCTGACATCAAGGCTGCCCGGATCGACCTCGATCCCGAGACAGGGCATGCGGCTGGAATGTTGTTCTATGACGGGGACATGGCCAAGAGAGACTTTGCCGTGTGGTTTGATGCTCAGTTCGACCCCGTGCCGACGAGTTGGGGTGTTTGGGACGACCCCGAAACGCTCTCCAGCGGGCAGACCACAGCGGAGGCTTCGGGCGAGAGCGTTCGAGTTGGCGGGTGGTTCGAGTTCGACACACCTGTGGTGCGCGTGCAGGTGGGTATCTCGACTGTCGACGCCGATGGAGCCCGAGCCAATCGGTTGGCCGAGTCTGTCGAGGACATCGACGAGGCGATTGACCAGGCGAGGTCAGCCTGGTCCCGTGAGCTCGGGGTGTTCGAGGTGAGGGGAGGGGCCGAACGCGATCGGACCATCTTCTCGACGGGCGTGTACCACTCACGCTTGATGCCGACCTTATTCAGCGATGCCGATGGACGATACCGCGGGTTTGACGATGAGATCCACACGACTGATACGCCCTACTACACGGACTTCTCGCTCTGGGACACCTATCGTACGCTCCACCCGCTGATGACGGCGGCCTGGCCTGAGACCCATGCCCACATGCTCGAGAGCTTGGCCGCGATGGTTCGCCAAGGTGGCGGCCTCCCGCGCTGGCCTCTAGCCACCTGGGATGGAGCCTTCATGGTCGGTGTACCTGCGACGATCGTAGCGGCAGAGGCCATGGTCAAGGGCCTTGAGGGATGGAGCGACAACGAGGTCCTGGACCACGCAATAGCGCTCACCTTCGGAGATGTCACCCAGCCGTATGGTAGTCCCCCCGATGTGACCCTGTTGGATGTCTACGGATACTACCCGCGGGATCTGGTCGGAACGTCGGTTGCGAACACCCAAGAGGTCGCGATTGCGGATTACGCGCTCGCGCTCGCGGCGGCCTCCCGGGGGGATGATCCAGAGACGGTGGCACGGCTTGAAGAACGGGCGTTTACTTGGGAGAACCTCTACAACCCAGAGACGGGTTGGATGCACGGGCGGAACAGCGACGGAAGCTTTGGGGACCTCGGAAACATTGACGCATGGAGCGAGGATTACGCGGAGGGCAACGCGAGGCAGTATGTCTGGATGGCGCCCCATGTGCCGGAGAGGCTCATCGAAGTCTTAGGGGGTGTTGATGCTGTGCTGCCGAGGCTCACACACTTCTTCGAGGAGGCTGAGCTCGCGGCAATGGACTCGGTGGTCGGGCTTCCCGAGATTTACTACTGGCATGGCAACGAGGTCGATCTGCACGCGGCCTGGCTGTTTAGCTTCTTGGGTCGGCCCGATCTCACGCAGCAGTGGGTCGACTGGATCTGGACCACCCTGTACGGCGTGACGGGGGACGATGGGCTCGCTGGAAACGACGATGGGGGCACGCTCTCGGCCTGGGCCGTGTGGGCCGGGGTTGGGTTGTATCCTCTCGCGGGAACGGACCGCTACGTGCTCGGTGCGCCCCGATTTGAGGAGGTGGTCATGCCTTTCGGGTCAGGCGAGACCCTCACCATTCGTCGGCAGGGGGTAGGTTTGGTGACCCAGATTGACTTGGACGGTCGAGTGCTGAGTGGTCCCACCGTCACCCATGCCGAGCTCGCTGCGGGTTCGGTGTTGACCTTCACAGCGCCAGACGGAGGAGAGGCCGCTAGAGCGTCTCGTTGAGAAACCGAGCGAATCCCCGGTAGGTGTTGGGGCCAGGAACCCCATCGATGGGGCCGGAATATCCATACAGGGATGCAACGGATTGGATGGCGGCGTAGGTGGCCGCATCCGGTGTCCCGGAAATGTCGACCGCATAGCCCATGTCGGTGAGTTCGCGCTGGACACCGCGCCAGGTAAATGGGCCAGGCGCGCCGTCGATTGGGCCCGTGTAGTCATGCTGGGCTGCAAACGCCTGAAGCCGCATGTAGAACACCACATTCGGTACGCCGGTCATCTGTGTCTCCGTCACGGGCAGGCTCCCCGCGAGCGCATGGTCGGCGTCCTCGTCGCAGGCGCTATCCCCCCCTCCGGAAACAATGCTGTCGACGTAGTCGAGCGACCAACCCAAGTACTCGGCTCCGGTGGCCGCTGTGTACCGAGGAATACTGGTCACTCCAATCGCGGTACCCCAGTCCTCGAGCACGTAAGTGGACGCCATGAAGACGGTTGAGCCGCCTCCAAGGAGGTCCACAGCGACGTGTCCGTGAACTCCAATGTCCCACCAGTGAAACGCCCCGATCGGCGCGAGCCTGGCGTCGAGGCTCTCGATCGTTGATTCGGCGTAGGCCAGGATCGCGGACGCTCTCGCGGAGGACTCGGGCATGTCCGCGAAGCGCCACATCAGCGATGCACACCACCCGCTCCAGCTGGCTCCATCTCTGAGCGGGTGTTCGGCGGCGTAGGTGTAGGCTCGGTCGTAGATTGCGGTATCGCAGGTGGCCTCGTCGATAGACGTGCCGGGGTCACCCGTGTCGTCCTCCGTGCTGCCGACCTCATGAGTTCCCGAGTCTTCGGAGGTTCCCGAGTCTTCGGAGGTTCCCGAGTCTTCGGAGGTTCCCGAGTCTTCGGAGG
>CAZKOI010000207.1:3788-6495 GCA_964554315.1 uncultured Enterobacterales bacterium
TTCCTGAGTCCTCGGAGGTTCCCGAGTCTTCGGAGGTTCCTGAGTCCTCGGGCCCCTCGTCCGCACCATCCTCTGGCTTTGGTCCATGGCCATCTCCATCGCCATCGCCGAGGTCGGGCTGAGCGGTATCGTTAAGAGACGGCGCGGTGCCGTTGCCCGCCGGGTTGGAGGACTTGGGCGTACCGCAGCCCAGGGCAACGAACATTATCCACGCTCTACTGGCCATTGGTCCTTGGGCTCCGTGACCCAACTATAAACTCCCGCTACCCGTTTTCAATCAGGAGGAGCACTATTTTGTATCCGGTCCTGGCGCTGGAGTCGGCACCACGGCGGACACCTCGAACCCAGGGGTCGTACAGGCCTCTATGAACGCCTCATGTTCGCCCCGGTCCACGAGACGGTCCTCGTACGGAGTTCCCCAGTCGATAAAGGTGTTCAAGTCGGGGTGCCAGCCCATCCTATGGAGTCGCGGCAGGATGGACTTTAGGAGGTCACGGATGACGTCGACGGTCTCTTCGGTGAACTCGACGGCCGGGTAAGAAGCCGGTGCTCCCAGCGGCGAGCAAAACATCGGAACAATCAACTGCGGAAGCCCCGACTGGTCAACATGGTAGGAGCAGCCTTCGACATCCTCGCCGTCGAGCCCGATGGTGAAGGCAAACTTGGGGGGGTAGACGCGCTCAAGCTTGAACGAATGAAGGCACACACGGTGAGGCGTCGGAGGACAAAGGACATGCTCATCGAGCCATTCTCCCACTGCCCTTAAGTGGTCTTTGATGCTGCTGTAGCGTCCCATGTAGGTCATGAAAAAACCTAACCTGGCGAGCGCATATTTCATATTGCATAAACGACAAAAATGTACCTTTGAACGACATTAAATGTCCGCTTCATACGGCTACTTGGCGGCGAGCTTGGTGTCGTAGATTGCGGGCCTAGGTGAAGCGCCGCGAGACTTCCAGTAGGCCTTCGAGCGGACCTTCAGGTTCGGGCCTCCGCGTTGCTTTACGGAACGAGCCAGAGTGCGGACGGAGGAATGTTCACCGCACACCCAAACGAGCCCCTGGCCTGGGGGTAGGCACGTGGTCGCGAGCCACTCCTGGAGTGCTTCACCGTAAGCACCATTCCGAACTGCCGCGTCCAGCGGAAGGTCAAGGTTGCGAATCGCCACAGCGTCCTCACGGGCCGCCTCGATGGCCCCCAGGACCTTCGTCTCTTCCGGAAGCGCCCGGACCAGTGCCGCGGCAAGCCCGAGCGTGGTTTCGTCGCCCAAGAACATGGCCCAATCCGGTGCCGCGTCTACCTTTGCGCCTCGCACGCTGGCCCGTGGCTTGGTCACGCGAACTTCATCCCCAGCAACGGCAGAAGCGGCCCATGAGCTGCCCGGGCCGCGGCCATGAAGAAAAAACACAAGGTCCATGGTGCCACGCTCGGGGTCGACCTTGGACGGTGTATAGCTCCTCGACTTGCCGTTTACGGAGACCTTAACCTTGTCTCCAGGCGACCACTTCGTGCCGACCAATCCGCCACATTGAAGCTGGATCCAGCGCGTTCTGGGCGACAGACAGGCAGCGGCGCAGACAGCTGCGATATTCTTTTTGCTCCCCAAGTCCGGTGCCCCCTTGAATGAAAATGATAATCACTTTCAAAAAATGATGCAACGGCTTCTTTCTGTCCTCTCGGGCATGGTTGCTGGCGTGATTTTGGTTGGTGTTGGCCTTCTTGGTGTCGCCGGTGAGGCGGGTGCGGTGATTCGGGCCACGGTCGATGCGGGGCGAGGCCCTGTAGCGGTCCTTCTGCCGGACAGGATCGGAGCGAGCGCCCAGCTGCCACTCATTGTTGTGCTCCACGGTTTCGGGAGCACAGGCGAAGGCTACCTCCGGTCATGGCCCGAGCGCCTCGTTAATGAGCGCAATGTGATTTTGGCCGCGCCAACGGGAACCGCCGACAGTCGCGGGCGGAGGTTCTGGGATGCCACCGATGCGTGCTGCAGCAAGGACGGCGTCGTCGTTGATGATAGTGCTTATCTGTGGGATGTGGTCGAGTCCGTCGCCACCATGGCGCCAGTGGACCTGGACGCCGTCCATATGGTCGGCTTCTCGAATGGTGGCTTCATGGCATTGAGGATGGCTTGCGACCATGCGGAGCGCCTCGCCTCGGTGGTGAGTGTGGCAGGAGCGGGTTTCGCGGACCCAAGCCGCTGCAGCCCGGCTGCGCCCGTGAGTGTTCTGCAAGTGCACGGTCGCGACGATGACCGTATTCTGTATGGTGGTGGCCTCTCTCGGCCCTACGGTGACCGGCCTCGCGTGAGGTACCCCGGTGCCGCAGAGACCATTGCATTCTGGGCCGAACACAATGAAGCTGAGCCTCACCCTGAGAGCCTCCGAGGCCATGACTTCAGCCAGATTTCGGCTGGACCAGACACCGAAATTGTTCGGTACCGTGGTGGGGCTGCCGACGCTGAGCTTTGGTCGATAGCGGGTGAGGGCCACGCTCCTCGCTTCACGGAGGCCTATCGCCGGGCCCTCCTAGACTGGATGCTCAGACAGCGCAGGACAGTGTGCCAGCCCATGTCGGTCAGGCCCTAATCCGCTCGGAGACGATATTGGCTGAGGAGCATTCTCCGCGTTGCGGTGGTTTGGGGCCGACACAGGCGTTAGTCAGGCGGGCAAATTCGGCGATCCAACGATCGGGCAGGCCAACTCGAAAC
>CAZKOI010000208.1:0-6481 GCA_964554315.1 uncultured Enterobacterales bacterium
CGAGCTTACGAACCCGAGCACGGCATCCTCGCACGCTCACGAGGCGCTGATAGCTCGCCCGCAGACACCGATAAAAGCAACGGGCAAACCTACACTTTGGCCACCACACCCCTCCAAACGACGGAATATACAGGCATCCCGCTAGGATGGTACCTTGTGATTCTCCCTGGTCGACCCACGCGCCGCCTGATCGATAGCTTGCGAAGGTGGTAGGCCCTGGGTTAACTTGCCGGGCTTCGCGAAGAAGGGCCTTCGTCCCGAGCATCAGCACGGACCCAGCAAGGCCGTAAAGGAATCGCATGTCGACCAAGGATCTCATCGAAAGACTCAATCGTACCCAGACCGCTACTCGTCGCGCTGCCGATAGGGACGGCGAAGGCGAGGGTCGGTCTCAGGTGAGCACCCGGGTAGGTGCAAGGGTCATCCGGCGTAGGCGCAAGTCAGAGTCCGAGGAGGCTCCCCCCCCTCCCGCAGGACTGCCAACCGCAGCGAAGGAAGCACCGCCGGCTGCCGCGGCCGCCGCAGAGGTGGATGCTGCGCCCGCCCCTGAGAAGCCGAAGAAAAAACAAACCACCAAGAAAGCCGCGCCAGAGGTCGAGGCCGCAGAGGCCGCAGAGGTCGCACCGACGCCCGAGGCGCCTGAGGCCGAAGCCTCAGACGCAGCCGTGTCGGAGCCAGCCGGTGACGCCCCCGCGACCAACGAAGCCGCGGAGGCCGCTCCCGCCGAAGAGGCCAGCGGCGCGCCTGCCGAAGCAGCCCCGCAAGCACCCGAAGCCACCGCGCCCGCTGAAGTGACGGAGGCCTCCTCGCCGACCGCCACGGAGTCGGAGAACGAGCCGGTCACATCGAACCTCGCCAAGGGACTCCCTCGGGCCGATGGCACGCCCGGGAAGCGCCTTCCCCGTCTCGGTGCCGCGCAGGACACAAAGAAGCCCGCTTTCTCCGGCTTGGGATCCGCGGTCGTCAAGCCTCCTCCTGGCTACGACCCGAACAACCCCGAGGCCACGCGAAAGGCTGCCGAAGAAGCCCGCGCAGCCGAGCGCGAGAAGCGCTGGCAGAACGACTCCGACCGCCAACCGGGGGCCGCATCTGCAGGCGACGCGCGCAAGCGTTTCGATGCCGAAGGCGACCGCTCCGAGGGTGGTCGGCCGCGTCGTCGTGAGAAGCGGCGCACCCGTGTCGAAATGTACATGGATGACATCCCCGCTGCGCATCGACGCCGGCGACGAACACGGAAGGCCGCGGGACCAAAGAAGACCAGTCCACAAGCCAAGGCCATTAAGCGAAGGGTCGAGGTTGACGGCACCATTACCGTCGGTGCGCTGGCTCACGCGATGAGCACGAAGACCGGCCAGGTCATCAAGCACCTGATCGGCATGGGCCAGATGGCGACAGCCAATGACGAGCTCGACATCGACACTGCGCAACTGATCGCGGAGGAGTTCGAGTTCGAGATCATTAACAAGACCTTCGACGAGTCGGACCACATGATTCAGGTCGATGAGGCGGAGGACGTTGAGGGAGAGATCAGGCCGCCCGTGGTGACCATCATGGGTCACGTCGACCACGGGAAGACCACGCTCCTCGACACCATCCGACGAGCCAATGTTGCAGCAGGCGAGGCCGGCGGCATCACCCAGCACACGGCCGCGTATCAAGTCACACACGAAGGCCGCCTCATCACCTTCATCGACACGCCTGGTCACGCAGCATTCACCGAGATGCGATCTCGCGGTGCTCAGGTGACCGACATTGTCGTGCTCGTCGTCGCGGCTGACGACGGCATCATGCCGCAGACTATCGAGGCGATTAACCATAGCAAGGCGGCTGGAGTTCAGATCCTTGTCGCCGTCAACAAGTGCGACAAGCCGGGGGTCGATCCAAACCAGGTTCGCCAAGCCTTGATGGAGCACGAACTTGTCCCCGAAGAGTACGGAGGCGACACCATCATGTGCAACGTCTCCGCCCTGAAGGGAGACGGTCTCGATGAGTTGCTCGCCAACATCGCGCTGCTCGCCGAGGTTGCAGAGTACAAGGCGGTATCCGACCGACACGCTGAGGGGACCGTGCTTGAGGCCCGCGTCGAGAAGGGTCGAGGCCCCGTCGCGACGCTCTTGGTCCAAAATGGAACGCTCAACCAAGGCGACACCGTCGTGCTCGGAACCGTCTGGGGCCGCGTTCGCGCTATGAACGACTACAACGGCGAGCGCATCAAGGTCGCCAGCCCATCCGCCCCCGTTGAGATCATCGGAATCCAGGATGTACCCAGCGCCGGAGACAACTTCGTCGTGGTCGAGAGTGACAAGGCTGCCCGGGCGCTTGCAGAGCACCGCTTGGAGCTCGAGCGCGAGAAAGCTCAGTCTGGTCCTAAGGCCGTCAGCCTTGAGGATCTGCTCGCGCGGGCCAGCGAGGGTGAGAAGGTCCAGCTCAACCTGATCGTCAAGGCCGACGTGAACGGTACGCTTGAGGCCATCAAGGGATCCTTCGACCAGATCGACGTGGAGGGAGCCAGCATCAAGTTCCTCCACGCCGCAGTGGGCGGGGTCACCGAGTCGGATGTGACTCTGGCTCAGACCTACGGCGCCGTCATCATCGGCTTCAACGTCCGTCCAGACTCAAAGGCCCGCCACTTGGCGGATGAGTATGCCATCCAGATTCGGACATACAGCGTCATCTACGAAGCCATCGAAGATGTCGAAGCCGCAATGAAGGGCCTCCTGGCACCCACGATCGAGGAGACGGTCAAGGGTATCGCCGAGATTCGCGAGACCTTCCAAGTGCCCAAAGTGGGCACCGTCGCCGGTGTGCGCGTTCAGGAAGGCTCCATCGCACGGGCCCATCAGGTTCGCCTGCTCCGCGACGGCGTCATCCTCTGGACCGGCAAGCTCGCCAGCCTTCGTCGCTTCAAGGACGATGTGCGGGAAGTCGAGAAGGGCTACGAGTGCGGCATGAACCTCGATGGATTCAACGACATCAAGGTCGGTGACCTCCTCGAGACCTTTGTGCAGGAAGAAGTCCGTCCGGTCTAGTCGGTGTTGTTTGAAGCACCTGACGAATCCTGCTGGGTCGGTGTTCTGCGCCTAAGCCTGCAGGTCCCTGGCGCGCGGAGCTTGAAAGACAAGCGCCGGGTGGTCGGCCAGTTCCGCGATCGCCTCCGCGCTCGGAAGAACCTGAGCGTTGCAGAGGTGGGGCACCTTGAGGACCATGGACGCGCCATCCTTGCCGTTGCGACCGTCTCAAATGACCAGCGCTTCGTGCGCTCCGTTCTGGACCAATGCGCTCACGACGTGGGCACGTGGAGAGGCGCTATCGTGGTCGACACATCGGTGGAAGTCCATCGACCATGGGACGGTGGAACCCAAAGCCAATATGATGAGTTTTTCACGAGCTAGTTCTATGCAGACACAGAACAATAGAGAGATATGGATCACCCGCGGGCATCTTGCGGCGCTCGGAACCGCCACTCTTGCGATCGCGCTGCTCGCGTTCTTTGTCGGGATTCAGGTCGGTCGAGGTCAGGTCGAGGCGGCACCAACTTCGGCTCAGGAGACACTCCTGCCAAACCCAGAGCGAGAAGACACGCTTGAAGAGTTGCTCCGAGAGGTCGAGGCGGCACAAGCGGCGACACCCGCCTTGGCATTCCCTGAGACGCTCGCCGAGGGAACAGCGGCACCTGTGGAACCACCGGCTGAAGAGGCGCCCGTCCAGACGGAGGTCGTAGCCGCACCCGAGGCGCCGGCCGAGGCACCGCCCCCACCTCCTCCCGATGCGACCACACCCCTTCCGAAGTCAGGGTGGTCAGTCCAGATTGCCTCGTACGACAACGTGGCCGATGCCGACGCGCGCGTCTCGAAGCTTCAGGCGCGGAAGATGAAGGCCTACCGTGTTGCGGCCCTGGTCAAGGGAAAGAACTGGTACAGGGTCAAGGTTGGCAGCTATCCTACTCAAGATGCCGCCGGCGCTGCGCGAGCGGAGCTCGCTCGACTCCTCGGCACGCGAGACCTCATGATCACGGAGGCGCCATGAGTCGCCGAGTAGAGAAGCCCTGGGGCCACGAAGAGATTTGGGCCGAGACCGACCGCTACGTGGGCAAGATCCTCAACATCAACGCCGGCTGTCGCCTCTCTCTCCAGCACCACGAGGTAAAGGATGAGACCATCCGAATCCTCTCTGGGGAGATGAAGTTCGAGCTCGAGGATGGCGAGGGAGTCGTCCGTACACATCGCCTGACACCGGGTATGGCGGCGCGAATCGCGCCGGGAAAGAAGCACCGCATGGAGGCGATCACGGATGTGTCTGTTCTCGAGGTCTCCACGCCCGAAATCGAGGATGTCGTGCGCCACGAAGATGATTACGGTCGCTCCTGAGCGGAGAATCGCTTGACACAAGCCGGCTCGGGTTGAGATCCTAGGCCAGATCTGGAAGCCACATGTTTAAGTACCTCGTCGCCCTGTCCCTGAGTACCGGCACCGCCCACGCGGAGGCCACGCAGTCGTTCTCCGGATCAGGCGACAACCTCACAGCGGTCCCAACCACACAGGGTGGCACGCCGGAGTACTACTCCGTAGCGCCTGGCGACACCTTGTGGGAGATCGCGCAGGCCTTCCTTGGAAACCCCTACTACTGGCCTCGACTGTGGTCGATCAACGACTACATCACCAACCCCCACTGGATCTACCCGGGCAACCGAATCGTGTTTAGGATGGGGTCCCTCATCGAGCCACCGTCCGTCGAGCTTGAGACCAACCGAGACGGTTTTGAGGTCGCCGGCCTGGACTTTGCGGAGATTGAAGTGGAGTGCGGACCCGACATTCGGTTCGACACCCAACTCGAGGCCGATCGCTACATCGCGCCTGCCTTTCTTCGCCAAAAGAAAAATCTTGAGGTCTTTGGGCAGATATCCAAGGCTCGCGTACCCGGCATGATGGTGTCCGAGGACGACCTGGTCTACGTGAAGGTCGAGGACCCGGATGCCTACGAATGCGGCGACATTCTCTCGGTGTTTCGCGAGGTTCAAAAGCGGGTGAGACACCCCACAGTGCGGCGCCAGAAGTACGGCAACATGTACAAGATCCTCGGCGAACTCAAGGTCGTGCACAAATACGGTGACTACCTCTCAGCCACCGTCCGAGAGTCCTACCAGGAGATGCAGCGTGGAGACCTCGTCGGGCCAGCCATGCCCATCGTTGTGGAGCTCGAGGTCGGGCCGCCAACGGGTGACCTTGACGGTCAGATCGTGGCTCGGATGTCCCAGGAGCGGGTGCTCGCCACCGTCGGTGAGACGATCTTCATCGACCGAGGCCGAGCAGACGGTGTACGGGTGGGCAACACTTTCTATGTTGTTCAGCGCGAGGATGAGGTCATCGATACTAAGCGAGGCGACCCTACCTTGCCGCCGTCAGTCATCGGACGACTGGTGGTCGTACGGGTGGACGACTACTCGGCAACGGCCGTCATCACCGATGCTGGCCGGTCTATTCCTCTGGGCTCTGAGATCCTCACCCGACTCAACTAGGCCTTGCCAGAATCCCAACCGGACCTACGATTAGGCCGGTTCACCTCTTGTGCTGGGGCCTAGACTCGGTTCCCCAACATGACGCTTCCTGGATTCTGGCACGGCGCTGCTGCGCTCTCGGGCCGCCTCGACCTATCTATTCTCCGGCAACACATCCCAGATCCTGCCCAGGCCACGGACAACGAACTCTCCAGGTGGGCGGTGTCTGGCCGACACATTCATCGCCTCCGCCAGGCGCAGCCGATTGACGATGTCGGCGACTGGATAGGCCTCAGTCACCCCGAGTATCCCCCGAAGCTGGGTGTCCTCCCCTTTGCTCCCCCCGTGCTGTTCTATCGCGGCTCGCTCGACCGTCTCAGGGAACCAAGCGTGGCCATCGTGGGCGCTCGTCGTTCATCTCAGCGCGCCCGGGACACCGCTGCCGCTTTGGCGCGAGACCTCGCCCAAAGTGGGCTCACGATCGTGAGTGGCTTAGCCTATGGTGTAGACGAATCGGCACACAGAGCAGCACCGTCGAAGACCATTGCTGTCCTGGGCCAAGGGCTGGCTCAGCCGCTGAGTCGACGTCAGTCCGGGTTGGTTGAGGAGATCATCCGTTCGGGAGGACTGGTGGTGACCGAGTTCCTCCCATCAACCCCGGCCTCAAGGCGCACGTTCCCACAGCGCAATCGGGTCATCTCGGGGCTCTCAAGGGGCACCATCGTGGTGGAAGCAACGCTTCAGTCCGGTAGCCTCGGCACTGCACGTCATGCACTCTCCCAAGGGCGGGAGGTCATGGCCGTTCCAGGACATCCGATGGAGTCCACGGCCCAAGGGTGCAACCACCTCCTCGCCGACGGTGCCGCTCTGATCCGTGATGCAGACGATGTCCTCTCAACCTTGTCCATCGATCGTCAAACTCACCGCCGTGAACCCATCACGAACCCTCAGCAGCTGCGCGTGATCGAAGCGTTGAGAAGCGGTGAG
>CAZKOI010000209.1:0-6464 GCA_964554315.1 uncultured Enterobacterales bacterium
TCGACATGCTGTCAACCGAGGAGCTGGGGCACCTGAGACGAGTCGTCTCGCGCCTCGAGGCCGCCAACCGAGACACGCTCACCGGCCTGCTCAACCGTGGCTTCATTGACGATGGCCTTCAACGCCTCGTGGAGAAGTGTGACCGCGCCGAAGTGCCTATCTCTTGCACCTTTGTTGACCTCGACAAGTTCAAGCAGATCAATGATGACTTCTCGCACAAGGTCGGCGACGAGGTCCTCGTCGGAATTTCGAGGCTTCTCATGCTCGGCGTACGCGAAAATGACCCCGCGGTGCGATACGGTGGTGACGAGATTGTCTTCTTCTTGCCGGGAAGCCCGGGTACGCGCGCTGCCGAGGTAGCGGAGCGGATTCGAGGTGCGATAGCGAGCCACGACTGGGACCGTACGGCACCAGGGCTGCGCGTCAGCTGCTCGCTTGGGGTGGCCGAGCGACGTCCTGGGGAGCCCATAAAGGACTGGATGGACCGAGCGGATCATGCCGCGTACGAGTCGAAACGCGGCGGCCGAAACCGCGTCAGCTTGGCCAAAAACTAGGCTGGGTTCGGACACGAGGCTGGCCCCAATCGACGCCAGCACAAAAAAAACTCAGCAACTCTGAAAAGTGTGCCGAATACTGAAGTGTAAGGGTTGAGTCTCCGCGAGGGTGTCGCGCCGCTCTGGAGATTTCGTCCTCCCCTCTATGACCTCCCTCTTCACACTCTTGGTCCTCACTGCCGGGACCGCTACCGCATCGAAGCCTCCCGCGGCCGATCATGCGGCGGTCCTCTTATCGCGCTTCGAACCCGGAGCGATGCCCCCCGCGACGCCGGTAATCCACGCTCTGGACCAGCTGGCCGCCCGCGGCACTCTCGAGCATCTCCCGTTGCTCGCAAGCCTAGCCTCGACCGAGCAAGAAGCCATCCAAAGCCACGCGCAGCAAGCCATCTCGATGATATCGTCGCGTGCACAGTCTGCCGCAAGAGCCCGGTACGTCAGTCCTGGACATGAGGCCGTGACACGGTGGCTCTCGCGCAACGAGCCCATTGGACCCGAGGGCGAGCGCCTTGGCCGCCATGAACGCCACACGGTGGCCTACAGCGCGATCGTTCTCGGCGATACCCTCGCGAGCCCCTTTGAGGACTGGGTCACGGCCGGTGCGAAGCTCGAGGTCGAGGGTCACCAGCAGGCCGCCATACGCGTCTATGTGGCGGCCGCCTTGTACGAGAGCGAGACGGCATATGTGCATCTCGAGGATATCGGTCTCGATGTGGAGCGACTCATGCTGGGGATATTCACCGCAATGCCAACCGATCACAGCGCTCGCCCTGGTCTGTTGCGATGGCTGACTAGGCGCGGCCAACTCCCAACTGTTCGTGTGCTCTCGGAGCGGCTGGGTCGATGTGGTGAGGCCGAGACCGGCACACTGACCGATACACTTCGGGCCATGATTGCCTCTGGCCACCTGACCACACCGGCCGTCACCGCGGCGCGAAGTCGAATCAGCCGGGAGAATTTAGCGACGTTACCCCGGCGGGACTGAGCTAGCGTTCAGCCCTCGAGGACGTGGTACTCGCCATTGACGACCTCGCCCTCTTGGGTCGAGAGCCAAAAAATGGACTCAGCGACCTCGGTCGGCGTGAGCAACTTGCCGCCTTGGTTTTCACTGGCCAAGAAGGCCCGCGCCTCTTCCTCCGAGCGCCCCGAGCGCTCGGCAATGAACTCGCACGCGTCTTTGGTCATCGACGTGTCAACGTAGCCTGGGCAGAGTGCGTTAACGACCACGCCCTTCTCTCCAACCTCGGAGGCGAGCGCGCGCGTGAAACCAATGAGGCCGTGCTTCGATGCGCAGTAGGCGGCGAGGTAAGGAAGTCCTCGAACACCTGCAATGCTCGAGACGTTGATGATGCGACCTCGGCCGCGCGACACCATGCCAGGGAGGACCTTCAGCGCGCAGAGAAAGGAGCCTGTGAGGTTGACCCTGAGGTGCTCCTCCCAGACCCGAACGTCCGTCTTCATGACGCGACTCGAACGAACCATCCCAGCGTTGTTCACCAGGACATCCACTGGGCCAGCCGCCATGAACGCCGCCTCGACACTGGCAGGGTCGCCCACATCAACCCGAACTGCATAGGCGCCGATTTCATCGGCTAGGGTCTCGATCTGGTTTCGAGACCGAGCCATCAGCGTTACCCTGTATCCCTTTTCCTTAAAGAGACGTGCTGTGGCCGCGCCGATTCCGCGTCCACCACCAGTGACCACCACATGAGGGGCTTTGGGCATATGAAACTCCAGTGCCGACCCGCTGACCGGTCGACGGCCCGCCCACTTAACATATTTCGCCGACTGGCGCCTCTAAACCGCCCCAATCAGCGAGTGGACCCTAAAGCTTCTCGCCCACCGAGCGGTAGCTGCCCGCGAAATAGAGAAGCGACTGAAGCGTATCCCGGTCACCAAAGCTCTTGGCGTTCTCTACCTGCCCGATAAAAATCGTGTGGTCCCCGCCGTCACGGGTTCCATAGAGGCTGCAGTCGAGATGGGCTAGCGCGCCTGGCAGAAGCGGGGCGCCGCTGACCTCACCACGGGAAATGTCGAGGTCGGCCCATTTGTCTTGGTCCTCGGGAAACCCCCATCCAGCAAAGCGATTGGACAGATCTTTTTGGTCCGCCCCGAGGATACTCACGCCAAAGCCCTCTGCGCTAAGGAGCTTACCGTGCGTCGCGTTTCCGTTCTTGACGCAGACCAACACAAGCGGTGGATCGAGAGAGAGAGAGCAGAAAGCACTCGCTGTCATTCCATGGTCCTCGTCACCCCCAAGGGTGATCACGGTGACACCGCTCGCGAAGCGTCCAAGCGCAGCCTTGAAGTCATCTGGATTTGCGGGCATACATTCCTCCGTTTGAGTCTCCCTAACCGTCGCCACCCTCGGGGTCGCCCTGTTAGTTGCCCACTATGGCAAACGCACTCGACATCCCTTCCGAGCAATCCCCTCCCCGAACCCGCGTGGTGACCGCAGCGTCGCTGTTTGACGGTCACGACGCAGCGATCAACATCATGCGACGCCTGCTCCAGCAGCTCGGCGCCGAGGTGATCCACCTGGGGCACAACCGTGCCGTTGCGGACATCGTAAAGGCGGGCATCGAGGAAGATGCTCACGCCATCGCCGTCAGCTCGTATCAGGGTGGACACAATGAATTCTTCCGGTACATGGTGAGCCTGCTCAAGGACGGTGCCTGTGGCGACATCAAGGTCTTTGGTGGCGGCGGCGGCGTCATAGTACCCGAGGAAATTCGTGCGCTTCAGGCCGATGGTGTGGAGCGAATTTACTCCCCCGAGGACGGGAGGAGGATGGGTCTAGAGGGCATGATCTCCGACATGTTGGAGCGATCCGCGAGTGCCCATACTCTGGACTGGACCTACACCGCCCAGGACGTACGGAATGGCAGCCGACCGGCCCTCGCGCGGGCGATCAGCGTCGCCGAGGCAGCAATGCAAGGGGATGCGGCTATGCCTCCCGATCTCAGCGATTTGATCGAGGAAGGCAAGACTCGCGCCATCCCTGTCGTGGGGATCACCGGAACGGGAGGAGCGGGAAAATCGTCGCTCACCGATGAGCTCCTTCGCCGCTTTCTGATGGATCGTCCCGACGAGCGTGTCGCCGTGATCAGCGTTGACCCCACCCGCAAGCGAACCGGTGGCGCCCTACTCGGGGACCGCATCCGAATGAACAGCGCTCGACACGACAGGTGCTTTGTGCGCTCGCTGGCCACACGACAAGCAGGAGTCGAGCTCTCAGCCAGCATCGAGCCCGCCATTGCCCTGGCGAAAGCATCGGGCGTTGACTGGGTCATTGTTGAGACCTCAGGTATTGGGCAGGGAAGCTCCGGCATCACGGCAGTCTCTGACATTCATGTGTACGTCATGACGCCGGAGTACGGTGCGGCGAGCCAGCTTGAGAAGATCGACATGCTGGACTTTGCCGACATGGTCATCATCAACAAATTTGACCGGCGCGGCGCCGAAGATGCGCTTCGAGATGTCGCCAAGCAGGTTCAGCGAAACCGAGGGGCCTTCGGTCAGTCCGTTGAGACCATGCCGGTGTTCGGCACCATCGCATCGCAATACAACGACTTGGGCGTCGATGCCGCCTACATTGCACTGATGCAGAAGGTCGACGACTACTCCAAGCGCGACCACGCCTGCAGCATCCCCGACCCCGGTGTGAGGTTCTCCCCCCCTCAGCAGCGCGTCATACCTCCGGGCCGACTTCGCTACCTCGGCGATATTTCCGATGCGGTCCGTGGCTACCACGCCTGGGTCGCTAACCAAGCCGACCAGGTTGACGTCCTCCAGGCCCTCGAAACCTCCGCATCGGCTCTCCGCGGCGACGCGATCCAAGCCATCGAGGAGGCTCGAGACCAACTCCTCGACACCCTCGACTCAACGACCCGTGCAACGCTCGACGCGTGGACGTCGATGCACGATGCCTATGGTGGCGACACGTTCTCATACAAGGTCAGAGGCAACGAGATACAGCAGCCGCTCAAGGACGCGAGCCTTAGTGGCCTCCCTATTCCGCGGATCGCCCTCCCTCAGCATCGATCGTACGGCGACCGAGTCCGCTGGATGATGAAGGAGAATCTGCCAGGCCACTTCCCTTACACAGCCGGCACGTTCCCGCTCAAGCGAAGGAGCGAAGAGCCAAAGCGGATGTTCGCGGGCGAAGGAGGCCCCGCCAAGACCAACGCGCGCTTTCACTTCCTCTGTAAGGGCGAGCCTGTGCACCGCCTCTCCACCGCGTTCGACTCGGTCACCCTCTACGGCCAAGATCCAGACGAGCGGCCCGACATCTACGGGAAGATCGGCGAGTCGGGCGTCAGCATAGCGACACTCGATGACATGGGCGTGCTCTACAGCGGCTTCGACCTATGTGCACCCACCACCTCCGTATCGATGACCATCAATGGACCCGCCCCTATCCTCCTGGCGATGTTCCTAAACACCGCCATCAACCAGCAAGTCGATGCGTTCAAGGCGGCGGAGGGCCGGGAGCCCGATGAGACGGAGGCCACCAAGATACGGCAGCAGGCGCTCAGTACCGTGAGGGGAACCGTCCAAGCCGATATCCTAAAGGAGGACCAAGCTCAGAACACCTGCATCTTCTCGCTCGAGTTCGCCCTGAAGATGATGGGCGACATCCAGGCCTGGTTTATCGAGAATGAGGTAAAGAACTACTACTCCGTCTCCGTCAGCGGCTACCACATCGCCGAGGCGGGGGCGAATCCAATCAGTCAGCTCGCCTTCACCCTCTCGAACGGCTTCACGCTGGTCGAATATTATCGCTCGCGCGGCATGGAAATCGATGCCTTCGCTCCAAACCTGAGCTTCTTCTTTTCCAACGGCATGGACCCCGAGTATACGGTCATTGGTCGTGTCGCACGGCGCATCTGGGCCATCGCCATGGACCGCCTGTACGGCGGCAACAGTCGGAGCCAAAAGCTCAAGTACCACATTCAGACATCAGGTCGGTCGCTTCACGCGCGCGAGATCCAGTTCAACGACATCCGAACCACGTTGCAGGCCCTCCTAGCCATCCAGGACCAGTGCAACTCGCTACACACGAACGCTTACGATGAGGCGATTACCACACCCACTGAGGAGTCGGTCCGACGGGCCATGGCCATCCAAAAAATCGTGAATCAAGAATTCGGTGTAATGAAAAATGAGAACAACATGCAGGGCTCATTCTTCGTCGAGGCACTGACCGACATGGTCGAGGCCGCCGTGCTTGACGAATTCGACCGCATCGACCAGCGCGGTGGTGTCCTCGGCGCGATGGAGACCCAATATCAGCGCGGGAAGATTCAATCTGAGAGCCTTCACTACGAACACCAGAAGCACTCGGGTGAGCTGCCCTTGGTTGGAATCAATACCTTCGTCGACCCTGCTACAACCGGTGAAGACTGGGAGCCACCTCCCGTTGAGTTGCGCCGCTCAACTAACCCTGAGAAGGACGATCAGATTCGTCGCCTTCGGGACTTTCAGAACAGAAACGCTTCAGCGTCCGAGGCCGCACTTACAAGACTTCGGCAGGTCGCTCTCAGCGGAGGAAACGTCTTCGGCGAGCTGATGGAGACAGTGCGTGTGGCCAGCTTGGGTCAAATCACCTCTGCGCTCTACGAGGTCGGCGGAGAATATCGACGGAACCTCTGACCGCGAGTGATACCCTCCTCTGCACCAGTCATCAGGACGGGAGAGCACCTTGAGCAATCAGCGCCGCATAGGGCCCTTTGAGCTCGCCGAGCCCCTCTCGATCGGCTCCGAGGATGTGCTCTACCGAGCCATTCGATCGGGTAGCACTGGTCAGCCGCAGGAGGTTTCCATTCGCGTCGCTCGCGATCCCACAAGCGAATCAGCGAGGGAGGCACTTCGCCGAGAAATGGATGTCCTGAGAGTCATCAACAGCCC